>JABSOM010000003.1 GCA_013215945.1 Campylobacteraceae bacterium | reverse complement strand
GCATCAGACTTTCGTCCATTGTGCAATATTCCCCACTGCTGCCTCCCGTAGGAGTCTGGACCGTGTCTCAGTTCCAGTGTGACTGATCATCCTCTCAAACCAGTTAAGCGTCATTGCCTTGGTGAGCCATTACCTCACCAACTAGCTGATACTGTACAGGCCAATCCCAAAGCTATAAATATTTCCCTTGCAGTCTTATGACTTAAAGGCATATAGAGTCTTAGCGTTCGTTTCCAAACGTTATCCTCTTCTTTGGGGCATGTTACCTATATATTACTCACCCGTGCGCCACTTAGCTGACAGTTATAGCAAGCTATAACCCGTTCTCGTTCGACTTGCATGTGTTAAGCACGCCGCCAGCGTTCACTCTGAGCCAGGATCAAACTCTCCAAAAATTGGTGCCTGATTCTAGCTTTTTTTTGTAGTTAATAATATCTTCTAGACTTACATCTATTAAACATCATCAGTTTCAAAATTATCACTCAAAAATAGACGAAGAACATATTAAATGTCTTCATATTTTTTTTATTTGTTTTAAATGTGTTTGGTTCACATTTGAAGTATCATATTCAGTTTATAAAAATTACATTTATAAACCTTAAGTTGTTAAAGATCATCCAGTCTCTCATCTGTCACTTTAAAGTGTCACACTTGATTTGGACGGGAATTATAGGAGGTTTTAGTCTCTTTGTCAAGGGGTTTTTCTTAAAGATGGTTTAAATTTTTAAATTCATTAAAAGTGAAGTTCCTTCACTTTTAATTTTGTTTTTTACATAAGGTGGTTTCAAAACCCTTTATTGGATCTTTTGGTATTAAATAAGAAAGGAAAACGGAGATAATTGCAATACTTGCACCTATAATAAAAACCAAAGAATAAGAATATAACCATATTAATCCAAGTAGCGCAGGTAAAAATACAGCAGCTATATGATTAATAGTAAAAGATACAGCAGATGCACTTGCAATATCTTTTGGATCTGCAATTTTTTGAAAATATGTTTTTAATGCTATTGCCATTGAAAATAATAAATGATCAAGCACATATAAAAAACAAGCAAAATATAAATTATCCACAAAAGCATAAGAAGTAAAGACAAGTACTAAACCAATATATTCTAGTCTTAGCGTTAATCGCTCCGAGTATTTAACAATAAATCTTCCAATCTTTGGTGCTAAGTACATATTAAGTACTGCATTTATAAAAAGCAGAATAACCATATTATGAATATTCACACCAAACTTTTCTACCAATAAAAACCCAGCAAAAACAACAAATATCTGTCTTCTTGCGCCTGCAAAAAAAGTCAATAAATAAAACAACCAATACTCTTTTTTAAGTACGAGTTTTTTTTCTTGAACAATATCATCTTTAAAGTGTTCAAACATATACCAAGATAAAATACCTAAAATAAAGGTTCCTGCTCCAAAAAAAGCATATACGTATTTATATTCTAAAGAATAGAATTTCATCATTACATAAATGAGAGCGAAAACAATTAAACCCACAAAAGATTTTACAGCTGATATTTTCCCTAAAACAATAGGTGCCGTTTCCTTTTTTAACCATTGCAAACTCAAGGATTGATTTATTGTTTCTAAATAATGAAAACCTGTTGACATAATAATGGTAGTAAGGTATAAACCCAAAACAGAAGGAAACATTCCTGTAATAAAAACCCCAAAACCTAAAAGCATCATAGATATATAAGCAAGTCGTTGTTGAGCAATTATAAGAAGAACTAAAATAACAGTAAAAGCCAAAAAGCCAGGAATTTCTCTTAAACTCTGTAAAATACCTACTTGGGAACCGTCAAAAGAAGCCTGTTCAATAATAAAATTGTTTAACATACTCATCCAAGCAGAAAACGAAAATATCATTGAGATACTCATAATATATAAAAGAGCTATTTTTGAGCTAAAAAGTTTTTTCATCATATTAATAATCCTATAATTAATTTAATTGCAAGTGCAGATAATAAAAGTTTTAATATCAATAAAAACTTTTTACCATTTACTTTATTTCTTAATTGTGTTCCTGCATAGGAACCTGCTACTGCGCCTATTATCATAGCTATTAAAATACTAATATAATCAGAAAATACAAAACCAAAGAAAATAAAAACAAATACTTTTAAGCTATGAGTTATTCCCATTAATGCTGCACCTGTTGCAACTACTTGGTCTTTTTCTTTATAGTCTTTTAATAAAAGAGTCATAGTCAAAGGTCCCGTAGCTCCTACTATAATAGACAAACCTGTTTGAAAAAATCCTGCTAAAAAATAGCTTTCATAACGTTTTATTTTTTCATTAAATTTATCTGACCACAAAGACAATAATATATAAACACCTATAAATAAAGGTACATATTCTAAAGAGATATAATAAATAATACTTGCAAAAACAGATATTCCACAAAAAGAGCCCAATAAGAACTTAGGAATCACTTCTGTTCTAATATCTTTATAACCAAAAACAGCACGAGAAAGATTACTGGACATTTGGGTTAAACCATGAACAGGAATCAAAGCATTTAAAGGCAAAAAAGAAGGAAGAATCGCAACTAACATCATCCCTCCTCCAATACCAACAATACCTGCAACAGTAGAAGTAAAAAAAGTCAATAAGCCTAAAATCAGTTCTTCATACATTTACACCCTTAAAAATATAATAATTATAAAATATCTTAAAAAACTTATATAAAAATAAAGTGTTTTTGATATAATCTACCGTTTTTTAAAAGAAAGGTCAAATATGGATATATATCAAATTATTGGTTTTATAGGTATGATTTTTATTGTATGGGCATACTATATATTACAAATGGGGAAATATTCTCACAACAGTTTATATTACCAGTTACTTAATTTAGTAGGTGCCATTTTATTATTAATATCACTTTTTGTTCATTTTAACCTTGGTTCATTTATTATTGAAGTGTTTTGGATTATTATTACCTTATATGGTATGTACAAAAATAAAAAAGACAAAAAGAGCTAAAATATTTACAGTATTGTAAATATTTTTATGTTAAAATCCAAAGAAAGGAGTTATTTTGAAAATCTTACTAAGTATCTTATTAAGTACGTATATAATAGCTTCAACGCATAATAATATTGATATGCATGGTGGAAACTATGACTCTTTCTCTAAAAAGAGTCCTTTTTCTAATACAGTAAATTCTCCTTTTGGGCAAAAGAAAAAACTAATAGAAATTGACGAAATAAAAATAGACAAAATAAAAAATGATAAAGAGAAAAAAAATGGCAAATAAAACATATAAATTTATATCATGGAATGTAAATGGTATTAGAGCAGTTGATAAAAAAGAAGCCTTAAAATGGGTTGATGAAGACGATATTCATTTATTAGGTGTTCAAGAAACTAAATCTCAAATTGAGCAAATTCCTTCTTCTATTTTTGAAAAAGAGTATAAGAATTTAGTAGGTAGCCAATCGGCTATTAAAGGAAGAAGTGGAACAGCACTTTTTACAGATATTGAATTAAGTTTTCAAGGAAATTGTCCAGATGTTGATGTATTGGATGAAGGCCGTATTAATGAAGTACATTTTACACTTGGAGATAAAGATATTGCATTTTTTAATGTCTATTTTCCAAATGGTCAAAGCAAAGATGAAAGACTTGTATACAAGATGGAATTTTATGACAGATTTTTAAACTATTGTGAGAATCTTAAAAAAGAAGGTAAATCAATTATTGTATGTGGAGATGTTAATACAGCTCACACTGCAATAGATTTAGCACGTCCAAAAGCCAATGAGAAAATATCTGGATTTTTACCAATGGAGCGAGAGTGGATGGATAAATTCATAGCTTGTGGATATATTGATACCTTTAGACATATTAAAGGCAATGAACCTGATCATTATTCATGGTGGTCTTACAGAGCAAATGCACGTGCGAATAATGTAGGATGGAGAATTGATTACTTTTATGTTAGTGATGATTTAAAAGATAATATTTCTGATGCTTATATTTTAAGTGACGTAATGGGAAGTGATCACTGCCCTATTGTATTAGAAATTAAACTTTAATACTTAAGCTCTATTATAAAACATTGAGTGTATCTCAATGTTTTATAATCTTATTCAAAACTCATTTTTGTACTTGATAAATCATAATTCTTTAAAACAAATTTTAACTCATCCATTAAACGCAATTTATCTTTGGGTAAAACACCTTTTAATGCAAAGGTATTGGAAGCATGGTTGGATCTAAAAATAACTGCTTTTGGGGGATTTATTAAGGATATTAACAAAACTTGTTCTTTTAACATTTCTTCTTGGGTTAAAAAAGTAAATTCCCCCAGTTTTTTTTCAAATCGTTTATAAAATAAGTCTTTTCTGTTTTTTTCAAAACCAAGTTCAAGCGTAGATAAGTACGTTATTTTACACGCATTGATTAAAGCAGCTGTATTATGTATATGTTCTTTACTTCTGCTTTTTCCTCCCAAACCTAAAATCACCATAGCTGATATTTTAAGTCCCGCAGCACTTGCTTTATTTAAACCTTCAATCATTTTTGTAGGTTTTATACTTTTATCAATGGCTTTTAATAATTCAAAATCTCCGCTCTCAATACCATAATAAACAAGTGAAAGTTTTTTTTCTTTTAATAAAAGTAATTCTTCATTGGTTTTTTTTACTAAATTAAAAGCAGAAGCATAAGCAGATACACGCTGTAGTTTAGGAAAATTAAGAAGCAAAGCATCTAAAATTTTTAAAATATGTACAGCATCCACATTTAGTACATCCCCATCTGCTAAAAAAACTCTTTTAGTATCTGGTTTAAGTCTTGCCATTACTTCTATTTCATCTAGAATATCTTCCAGTTTTCGCACCTTATACTCTTTATTTTCGTACATCGTACAAAAAGAGCATTTGTTATAAGAACAGCCTAAGGTTACTTGTAAAATAAAAGAATTAGCTTCTGCTGGGGGTCTGTATAAAGGCATATTATATTCAATCATTTTTTTTCTTTCCAAGCAAATATTGTTGAGAAGTTTTAACCGCTAAAAAGCGTACAAAAAGTAAAAATAAAATAGTACCTGCAAGAATTAGCAAATTAAAATTCAAACCGCTTTTTAAAACCTCATCAAAAGTACTTAACTCCAGATCATTAATTTTTACTACATTTACAATAAATTCTCGTAAACTTAAGATTATAAAAGCATCTACTAAAAGAGATAAAATTACCCTTTGTTCTCTTATATAATTAATAACTGCACGTACAATTTCTAGGAAAATTATAAAATACAACATATAAATAATAAAATCTATCATTTTATTGGTATACATAGCTACAAGGAATAAAACAGAAGCAATAGTAATTTCAATATACAGTTTATCTTCAATAAACTTGCTAAATAATCTTTTCATTCAGGCTCCTATTTTTATTTTATTATAAAGTTTTTATATTCAAATTAACTTAATTGGAAATTGGATATCATGTTTTATGATGAAAATTACCTTATATTATGTATATGATCCTATGTGTTCATGGTGTTATGGGTTTAAAAAAACCTTTGACGAAGTTAAAAATGAATTATCAAGTGATATTGATATTGTTTATGTTGCAGGGGGATTAGCACCTCACAATGATGAGCCAATGGCTATAGAAATGCAGGAAAAACTAGAAAGTATTTGGCAACAAATCACTTTATATACAGGAACTAAGTTTAATCATGAATATTGGAGAGTCAACAAACCAAGACGCTCAACCTATCTTTCATGTCAAGCAGTAATTGCAGCAAGACTTCAAAATAAAGAAGAACAAATGATAAGTGCTATTCAAGAAGCTTATTATTTAAAAGCAAAGAATCCATCTAATGAAGATACTTTAGTTTCATGTGCTAAAGAAATTGGTCTAGAAGCTGTGAAATTTAAAAAAGATTTATATTCACAAGAAGTTCTTTCTTTATTTCAAGCGGATTTAAAGCTAAAAAGTACACTTCGTGTTCAGGGTTTTCCTTCTTTAGTATTAAAATACAAAAAAGAAGCCTACCCTATTAATATTGACTACAATAATAAAGACAATATTTTGAAACAAATTATTAATTTGTCCCAAAACAGATATTTTTAAAAACAAACTATTTATAGTTTGTTTTTATACTAAAAGCTTTGTTTGTAACCAGGCTTTTGGAATATTTTTTATTCCATCTTTTGCTGCAAATAAAGCAGCTATAATCATAGCTCTAGCAGAATTATCTCCTCCTGCTTTTGCATTAAAAATCATTGCATCTTCAAAATTGTCATATTTTGCAAGGATATGAATAAGACCTGGAAAACCTTCATCCGTACCACAAGCAGGTCCAAATTCTCTAATAACATCAAAAGTAGCTCCATGTTTAGAAGCTATACCCTCTTCAACATAACCTTGGAAATTACTAGAGAAACTCTCTTTGTGTTTTGTAAAAGATTCTAAAATATCACTGCCTTCTAAAACATCTAATAAAACAAGTGCAAAATATTTACTTGCGTCTTTACACAAAGTAGAATTATGAGTAGCACTTACAAAAGCCTCAACATTAGATAAAAATTCTTCTTTAGAAGAAGATAAAAGCAGTAAAGGCACAATTCTTGATACAATTGATAAATCATTTGACGTAGACCCAAAAGGTGATTCTTCTTGATTTTCTAAATTTGCAAGCGTTTCTCTTGTAGCCCCATCAACATAACCATCATAAGAAGTCATTTTAAAACTCCACTCTTTTAAATAATCTGCTACATCAAAAACTTCTTTGTCTTTTGCGTAGTTGTAAAAAAAGTGTGTTTGGTCTCCATAATGTGTAAAATCACCCGCAACTTTACCTTTGTGCCACATAGCATGTGGATTGTTTAATTCTTCCCAATTTACTTTTAAATTTTTTAAGTCATTTTCATCATATACCCAATGGCTTCCTAAACAATAAGCATCTGCAACAATACTTGCTAAAACCAAATCTCTTACTTTGTTTTCATACATAATAACTCCTATTTCCAATTTTTATAATTTGAGAAAAATGGATTTTGCTCCATAAATTCTTCTTCCGTACACAAAAATTCAAAACTATCCATATAAGCATATACTAAATCATAGGCTTCTTGTAGTTCTTGAAACTTAAGTGTAGAACCTGTTTCACTGTCTGGATGATATTTTTTTGACAATTTTAAATATTTTTTTTTCAAATCTTTTTTTGATGTTCGTGTTAATATTCCTAAAAAGTCTATAGCTTTTTCAAACGCAACATAATCCATTCTTGTTCCTAATATGCCTGTGTGTAATTAAACATCTTGATGTTCTGCTTTATTGTAGTAATTTTACTATTAGTTTATTCTTTTATAAGAGGATTTTAATTAAGTTTTTCTTTTTTTGTAGCAGAAAAGAAGTGTAAAGACTTTATGCACTTAAGTCTTACTTTAAGTCATTTTTTGTATTAATTCATTATAATAAGTAAAAGATACAAAGGTCATCATTGAACAACTTCCAATATACATTAAATAGACTACTTAAAACAGGTATTACTTTATTTTTATTGTATTTAATATTTACAAATTTTATGGCTTTTATTGGCGTAATACTACTCATTTCAACATTATTTTATTTTTTTGTATTTAAAAAATTAAAAAAAATGTCTCAAGGTTATAAATTTCAGTTTAAACAAGGCGATTTTAATGCCAATGGAGCAAACTTCAATAACTTTAATACTAATTTTACACAAGCCCCTATGCATGATGAAATAAAAAAAGCAAAAGATTTTTTTGGTTTTGCAAACGATCCCAGTAAAGATGAAATAAAAAAGAAATACAAAGAATTAGCAAAAAAATATCATCCAGATGTAAATTCTCATGACGATACTTTAATGAAAGAACTCAATCATCATAAAGATGTATTAATGAAAACTTTCGCTTAAATGTTTATTCATAGATTAAAAAGATACTTTCAAATTATCATTTTTGTTAGTATTTGTTTTTTAATCTATTCATGGTATAACAATTATCAATTCTCCAATCAAGAACTAAAAACAAGTATTATTAATCAAATCAAAAACAAAGAACAAGCATTAAAAAACCTTGTTTACAAACATTATAAAATACACGTTGCTTTTCCTATTATTATCTCCAATGAATTGCCTTCTAATCTTTTTGGATTGACATCCTATTCCAAGGGAGAAATAAAAATTTATTTAAATAAAAAAAGATTTCAAGAAAGTTTAGATTATATGATTGATGATGTTTTACCTCATGAATATGCTCATGCTATGATTTTTAAATTAAAACTTTTTTCAAAAAAGAAAGCAGGACATTCAAAAGAATGGCAAAAGGTGTGTAAAAAACTTCAGGGTTTGAGATGTGAGAGATTTGTAAAAAACAATGATATTGTTTTTGGAAAAACCAACTTTTAAAAGAAATCTTTTAAAGTGTTGGTAAAACTTCTTTTTTTGCTACTAATTCTTGTGATTTAGTATTAAACATATTGATATGAAAACTTTCTTCATGTGCGCTTAGCGCTTCTTTATCTTTAAATTCAGTATAAACCAAAAACTCAGCTGTATCTTCATCACTTTGATATACTTCAAAACAAACACATCCTTCTTCTTGTACCGAAGAAAAAAGAAGTTTCGTGAGAAGTATTTGAAGATCTTTTTCTTTTTCTTTATTCGCTTTGTATATTTCTTGTATTATTATATTCATAATTTTCCTATTCTTAAACCGTAATGTACAAAATCTTAGTTTACAGTTTACTTAATAAGCCTAACTTTATATCTTTATAATGAAGATTTATAAAATTATTTAAGAAAAGCTATTGTTTAGCTTTTCTTTTCACTTTCTTGGTTCTCATGTTCATAAGCAACTGCATGCAATTCATTTGCCCATGTTTCATCATTATAACCATCTTCATCAGCAATAGCATCTGCTATGCATGTTAGTTCTTCAGCCGTTTGTGCTACCTCAATGGCCTTTAAATACAGTTCTTTTGCCCAGTCCTTATCATTTAATAAAGAAGGATCACATAAAGAATCGGCAATACAATAAAACCCATAAGCATTAGAAGCTTTTTGTATACATTCTTTGTATAAAGTAGCTGCTATATTTTCATCAGTGTACCCAGAATCTTTATTAGCAAGAGCATCTGCTAAATTTCTTAAATCTCTAACATTGGTAATTTTGGTAATCGTAATATCAAGTAATTCTTTTGCCCAGTCTTTGTCATTAATACCAGAACTTCTACCCACATAAAAAGCAAGCTCTTTATAGTCTCTAAACTCATTGGCATTTTCTACTGCTTCATCAAATAACGCTTCTGCGATTTCTAAATTATTATTAAAATCATCACTGCACAGTTTATTTGCCCAATATGCAATATTTACATTATGTTCTAAATCATCGACCATACTTTTAATATTTTTATTTAAAGCGTATATAGTTTTTATTTCTTCTAATAGTTTTTTGTCATGCATGTTTAACCTTCTTAGTCTTTATTAAGACTTTCTTTTCGTATTTTAGTATATATTCAATTAGAAAGTTTTTAATTTTTAAATTAATTGTAAAAAATCATCTTTTATGAAATTCTTTTGAAATATAAAGAGTACTTAAGTATAAATTTCTTATAATCTCATCCACATGCCCGTATGGTGAAATTGGTAAACACGCCGGATTCAAAATCCGGTGACTTCACGGTCTTCTCGGTTCAAGTCCGAGTACGGGTACCACTTATAAAATTCACAAAAAATCATCTACATATTATTGATACAAGGTTACAAAATGGAAATAGAATTTGTTTTATTTATATTAGCAGATATTGCACTTACAATTTATTTTATTTATCGTTTTAAGAAGTATCAAGAACAAAAAGCTATGGATTATTTTATGAATATGGATGACGATAGTGATGATACTGATGCTAAAACTAATGATAAAAGTGAAAAAAAGAGTTAAATAAAATGCTTCTTTAGTTAAAAGAATCAATAACAATCCTTAAGTACCCTTCTATTATATTTCATATTAACTTATTAAGAAAGTACACTTTTAAAATTAATGGTGCCTATCCCATTTATTTATATGCAGATAGAATTATTTTATAAAAATTGAGAAATCATTTAAACTACAAGCATTATTTTCAAGAATAAATAATCTATTTTAATAGTTTTTAGAGTGCTGGGGATTATAGTTGTTTTATATTCTTAGATAATCTAATAATTAAATCATCCAATTCAACTTTACTATTGACTAATAGATCTTCATTATAAGCATCTTCAAACCTTTCTAATAAAGCACTATTATCTAGGGTAAATTCATTTAACCTTCTTATAAAACTATCATTGATTACATCTGAAAAATTTTTAACAATAAAATCAATATCATATAAATCTCGTGCTGTAGTTCTTGGACTAAGTCCATCATGTGATGCTAAAAGTTTATTGTCCAAAAGAAAATCAATATTATATATTTGCATCTCTTTTATTAAAGTGTAATCATTTATATCAATCTCTTTTGTTCTATATGATGTTTCTATTTTAAGTCTTCTATTTCCATTTAAAGTTTTATAATGAACTTTATACCTTTGCACCGTATCCGTATCTTTTGGTTTTGTAATAGCTATTATTTCAAAGCCATGGGGCAAACTCTCACGAATCTTTGTTTCTAAATTTAACTTCTTTATAGAATCAAAATCTAAATCCTCTGAGAATCTATCTAAGTCATATCCAAACATTAATGCAGTTCCCCCTTTTAACACATATGGTGTATCCGCCAATGACTTAACAATACTAGTCATAAATAAATAATGGTCTTTTTCAATATTAGTTAATTCCATAGTCTGCTCTCATTTGTGTTAATTGTTTTTTTTGTACTTTTGATAATTTATCTCTAGCATTTCCTAAAATTCTAAATATTTCTAGTTTTTCTTTTCTACGAGGAATCCAATTATCTACTTCTATAAAACTTGAACTTCTATTATTAATAATAGTATATAAAAGCATATCAGCAATAGCTCTATATGGCTTTGCTACCAGTACAATATTGTTAAAATTTTCAATACCCATTTCAATAATTTCTTTTGAGTAATCAACAATACCATCAAGTCCTAAATATTCAATAGTGTTTAATTTTGAATTGTTATTAATAATAAAAAAAGGTGACTTAGACTGTCCTGTTTCTATAGATTTAACAGCAATAGAACTATGCCAATCTCCACTCTCTTTGGAATCATATAAATTTAATGCAACAGTACCACTATAATAGCTTATACTATTTACTAGTGGACTAGATGAAGATTCTAAATATTTATATAATTTATTTTTTCTACTACTAGGTTTTTTCCAGTCATTAATTGTACTACTTGCTAAATTAAATGATTTGCTCATTTCAGGTGCTGTCATAATATATTTACCTCTCTAGTTTCTTTTATTTTATCCGATTATCGGACATATGTCAATATGCTATTTTTTGTAGTTCTATTAATTTAAGTTTGAGGTTTTTGTGTAAAAGTGTAGGGAATAAATTTTAACTTAGAGTAAAATACAAATATGAAAATTACACCTCAGTTGCCACGTTAAAATCATCTACATATTATTGATACAAGGTTAAAAAATGGAAATAGAATTTGTTTTATTTATATTAGCAGATATTGCACTTACAATTTATTTTATTTATCGTTTTAAGAAGTATCAAGAGCAAAAAGCTATGGATTATTTTATGAATATGGATGAAGATCGTGATGATGTGGATGCTAATGATAAAAGTGAAAAAAAGAGTTAAAGAAAACGCTTCTTTAATTAAAAGAATCAATAACAATCCTTAAATGCCCTTCTATTATATTTCATATTAACTTATTAAAAAAGTACTTTTTTGTATTAAAGATACCTATCCTCTTAAACTTTTATTTGTTTAGATTCACAAATACTAATAACTTCTTTTATCACTTCGAACACCCCTTCACTAGTATCCAATACCTTAGTAAATGCACTTATCACTTTAGTACATTCTATTTCACTATGTTCGTAGTTATCAAATAAGTAAGTTTGTCTTTTAAGAGTAGCAATAAACGATTTAAATATCATAATATGAGATAAAATTTCAACTGATGTAGTTTTATGAAGTTCAATATTCTCTAACTTTACTATTAATTCACTATAAATCTCAATGTAATATTTAGTAGATAAAGAATAATACAATTTTGATATAGTTTTTATATCTTTTATAAAATCCATATTACCTTTCATTTCTTCTCGATGATGTTTCATCTCAAAGTGAAGAGCTTGATAGTAAGTTAAAATTATTTTGTGTTCTTTTATTTCTACCAACTTCTCATTCCTAGCCTCAATTTCTTTTGCATTATTTATAGAGGCTATCACAGAAAAACCTGCTATTTGTGATGCAAGAAGTAAACATCCTGCCGAAAGTAAAGAACCTCTTTCATTCAATAGTATACTTAAACTATTATTAGCTAAATAATTAAAAAAGTAGCTAAAAAATGTAATCAACAGTACTCCTCCGACAGCTAGAAGAATCATTAAAATGATATTTGTAATTCCATGTGATAATTTACTATATGAATTTTTGTGCATAATTAATCTTTAATTTTTCAATATTATACATAACTAAGCAACTAATAATATTAATAAATGGGGATAGTCACCTTTAATTTATTTACTAGACGAATTAATCTGTTATTCACTTGTTTCAAAATGTACCAAAACAAGCTTACGACTTTTGTTTTAGGAGCTCATACAAAGTAACCTTTGCGCTTTTTTCTTTTTCTTAATTGTCAGAAAAAGAAACAAAAAGAAGCAACTGACGAATTGAAAAAGCCCTTCGGGTTCCTAAATATTTTTATTTGTTAGCTATAATTACACCCCAGAGAATGAATCTCCACTTTTAAGAGCTCAAAAATTACACCCCAGAGAATGAATCTCCACTTTTTCATAATATAATTATTGTTTTAAGAGCTCATACAAAGTTACCTTTGCGCTTTTTTCTTTTTCTTAGTTGTCAGAAAAAGAAACAAAAAGAAGCAACTGACGAGTTGATAAAGCCCTTCGGGTTCCTAAATGTTTTTATTTGTTAGATAGGTTCAAAAACTCACTAAAACGTGCTAAAGAGCACATTTCTTACGCTCTAACAGTTTTCACCTTTTTTCGCTAAAAAATAAAAAAATTTAGCTTTCTCAAAGTCAGGGGAAGAGCCCAATGAAAAGTTATTTTACTTAATATATGTTCTGTGCTCTTTTATCTTTTAAAAGAAGAAGTTATTTTTAGTATACGAGGAGCGGAAATCCTGCCTTTGTTGAAGCCGAGCGTTTATTTATTGTTTCGAAACAGCATGAGGACTGTTTGACCGTTAAGAAAGGTGCTTTAATGCACGTTTTAGGGAGTTCCGCAAGGCAGAAACAATAAATAACAAGCGAGGGGAGCTGTAAGCCTTTAACAATATGGCAGTTGCTTCTTTTGTTACGTTTCTTTCAATAAAGAAAAGTAAGGAACGGAATGCGTTAGCATTTTATGAGCTCTAAAACCAGCCATTTAAAATGAAGAGAGAATATCCACTTTTTAAGAGCTCTTCACATTTCGTGGACACGATAGTAAATTCTTTATACTAAAAGCAATTCTATTTGGCTATCAATATTTTTTTTACACTCTATTCTAGTATCCGCATCTAGCGCAATAGCTATCGCTTTATCTTCAAAAGTTTTTGCAACTTTTATACAATCATCAATAATTTTTGAAGCATGTATTGTTTTAATAGCTTGATTCTTTGCAATTTTTAGAACATCAGCTCTTGTAATATTTAAATCTTTTCCTGCAATGCTTGTAGTATGTGCTTTCATTACACCTTTTGAATAGGTAATATCATAAGCTGGTGACAAACTCCATTTTCCACTTCTGTCCATTAAATATGCAAAGTTTTTTGCATGGTCATCAAAATTTAAAATCAGAATATTTAATATCATTCGTTTAAAAAGTTCTTCTACATCTTCTTGGGACTTACACACATTTCTTGTAAGCATAAATAGTTGTTCATAAGAGGTAGCTTTTAAAATAGAGATATCAAGATGCATTAATCCTGACGCTGTACACATATGTATTTTTTCATCATTATCATCTCTATCAAATCTTTTTACAAGTAAATGTTTAGAGCTACCTTCATTAATTAATTGAAATTGAGCTGTATTTATTCCTATTTCTTTTGCCATACTCATTGATATATATTCAAGCCTTGTTAAACCAATACTTCCCATATACTCATAAACTTCATCAAATTTAATAATTGCTCTTTTATATCCAGGGTGTAAAGCCGTTTTGTTTAGTCTAATCTCACTGCTCACATAGTTATATTGCACAAGCATCTTAGGTCTAGCCCCACCAACAGGTGATACACTTTGCCTAATATTCATTAACGCTTCAATTGAAGAATCATCTTTTTCTAAGCTTTGTTTCATTTCCTCATATGCTTTTTTTGCATTAATTGCAAAATCAGAAGACAAAGGAAGGTCTTCTTCTTTTGGCAAGTATTCAATAGCTCCCATACCCCTATTTCCAATAAATGCAAGTTTATGCAAAATAGTCATTTCAAAAGCTCTAAGTCCTTTTTTTTCAAAATATCTGTCAATAAAAGGCATACCATGTTTATCAGGTAAAGAATCAAAGAACACTCCCGCAATTCCATGATAAAGTCCAATTTGATCTGAGCTGCTATAAGCATCTTTTGTTTTTGTAGTATGCAGTTTAATAGGTGATATTTCTAAGCCTTCTAATTTAAACTCTTTTTCATACTCAAAATAAACTCTTCCTTCATGCTCAATCATTGTTCCTATTTTTTTGCCATAAATATAGGCATTAATTTCTTGCATGTTTTATCCTTTTCTTACTCTTTTTCTTACTTTTTGTTTTTTTTGATTTCTAATTTCATCAAGAGATATGTACTTTTCTTGTGTAAGTAATATGTCTAACTTTGATGTCATATCAAGAGCAATCATAAGCTTAATAATATTTTCAAATTTTGTGTTTTTACTGCTTATATAATTAGCATATGATTTAGCAGACATACCAGCAGCTTTGTATAAATCCACTTGTGTCATATTTTTTCTAACTCTTTGTTTTTCTATACCTTCAACAAATTTTTCCATAATATCATATGGACTCATTAATTCAATCACAATTTACCCTTTTAGAATAAATGAATCTATTTATGATATCTATTTATCCCTTTTATGCTAAATTATATCATAAATTTAGTCAAAGATTTATTCTTTATAATTGTAATTTTTTCAAATATTCACTAATCTTAGGAAGATTGTCTTTTCTACAAACTAAACAAGTAGGTACATCTACAATATTTTTGGAAAGGGGTGTCAGTTTCAATTTACTTAAATATCCGAATTTTTTAACAATGGATTTTGGAATAAGAGATCTCCCCATTCCTAACTCTATACAAGAAAGAATAATCTCAAAATCTTCTATTTCGATTGTTTTATATTCTGTAATATCGAGATGTGTATAATAGTCTTTCATTGCTTTGTAAAATGCACAGCTTGGTCCATAGGCTAAAATAGTTTTGTTTGTTGATTTTTGTTTTGATTCCAATAATAATAATTCATTATCAAATGTATTTAACACAAGCAAGTCTTTGTTCTTTGGTTCATGATTAATAAAAGCAATGTCTATTTTATAATCAAGCAATAACTGAATAATAGGCAAGGTATTATTGGTAATAATATCTACTTGCATACTTGGAAAATCAGTATTGATTTGTTTTAAAAATGAAATTAATCGAATACTTGCATTTGAATAGGTTGAGGCAAGTCTTAATGAGTTTTGAACTTTAATATTTTTCATTCTAACTTCTATTTCTTCCATTTTTTGCACAATATCCTTGGCAAAAGGAAGTAATTCCTCCCCTTGTGTTGTTAATACGATACCTTTGGAAGTTCTGTGAAACACTAAAAATCCTAATGTTTTTTCAAGCTGTTTAATTCTTAATGTAACGTTTGATTGCGTCACTTTAAGCTTTTTAGCACCTAAAGTAATGCTTTTTTTTTCAACAACACTTGTAAATATTTTGAGAAGATTTGAGTCCATATAAGTTTCCTTTATATAAGTAATAATCATGAGTAATTTGACATTAGATTAAAAATTTTAATATACTTTTGCTTAATTACTCGCTATATATTTTAAAAGGATACGTATGAGAAAAAGAATTATTGCAGCATTACAAATTGGAAGCCATGACAAAGGAACAAAAGCAACAGTAGAAAAGATATTGGATTATGAAAAAGATATTCTAAAATCCAATTGTGATTTACTCGTCATGCCAGAAGCATTATTAGGAGGTTATCCAAAAGGTTCAGACTTTGGTACTAAAGTTGGATTTAGAACAGACGAAGGCAGAGAAGAATTCTTAAATTATTGGAAAGAATCCATAAAAATCGAGGGTCCAGAAATACTTGCACTTTCAAAATTAGCAAAACGTTGCAATACCTCAATGATAATAGGTATTATTGAAAGAGACAATACCACCTTGTATTGCACAACAGTATTTATATCTGAAAAAGGAAAAATACTTGCAAAACATAGAAAACTAATGCCCACTGCCAGTGAAAGACTAATTTGGGCCAAAGGAGATGGTTCTACCCTACCAGTAATAGAAACATATGTTGGGAAAATAGGATCTGCAATCTGCTGGGAAAACTATATGCCACTATTACGAACAGCTATGTATACTAAAGGAATTGAAATATGGTGTGCATCCACTGTGGATGATCGTGAGATTTGGCAGTCAAGTATGAAACACATTGCATATGAAGGTAGGGTTTTTCTAATCAGTGCTTGTCAATTTATAAAAGCACCAGAAAATTCTTATGTGAAAAGTGAAAAATGGCCTAAAGATAAACCTATTATTAAAGGAGGAAGTGTCATTATTTCTCCTATGGGCGAGATTATTGCAGGTCCTTTATACAATGAAGAAGGAATTATTTCTGCAGAAATCAACTTAGATGATATTGTAAAAGCACGTTATGACATGGATCCAACAGGACATTATTCTCGTCCAGATATCTTCAAACTAAGTGTAAATGAAGAAGAAAGAGCAGGTATACATTTTATTAAAAAAAGTTCCGAATAAAGAAGATATTTTATCTTGACATATAACAAAAGAAACTACACCTTTATTTATATTAAAAGTAATTCTATGTGGTTATCAATATATTTTAGATAAATGTGACAAAAAGAACGAATGCGATAGCTTTATATTAGCTCTAAATCCAGTCACTTAAAAAAGGGGGTAATCACCACCTTTGCTTGTTCCCCTCTTTATCTAGTCTAAAATAGAAGTTTCTTAGAATAAAAAAGAGGGTAATTTTAATAATTTAAATAAACACTTTCTTCACATAAGTGCAATATAATCCTAATAAAGGATAAATATGAAAATTCATAATAATATAAATTCTTGCAAGAAAAGTTCACTCTTAAAGCATACGTGCAAAGATGATGTAGATTTTTCCCATTACTTAGAAAAGTCTTTTGAAAAACAAATTATAGATTTTAAACTTAAATCTGAAAGTGAAAATATAGAAAAAACATCCATATTTCACAAAAAGAAAATAGGGAAACAACAAACAGATATTTTTGATACTCTTATTGATATATAAAATACTCAAGAAAATTCTAGAGATACAATCCTAAATCCTTTGAGATTCAAAGCTCATACAAAAGAGCAAATACTTTAGCATCACAAGAGCTCTAAAAAACAACTACCTAAAATAAATCCAAGATATAAAATCATTAAAAGTGAAAGAGTTTTCTTTTTCTCTGAATATTTGATAAAAAATACCTATTCTTTTTTGCATTTTGTTTGCACACTTATTTATTACAATCATAAAAATTGAAAAAAGGATGTAACATGAAAAAGTTATCACTTTTTGTTTTTATTGATGGTTTTGGCTGGGAGGTATATAAAAAACACGGTTTTAATCTCTCAATTATAAAAGATGCAAAACCTTTAAAAACGACCTTTGGTTTTTCTTCTGCAGCTGATCCTTCCATTCTTACGGGACGTTATCCGGATGAACATACTCACTGGTCAAGCTTTTATTACGATCCTAAAAACTCTCCTTTTAAATTTTTTAAGTATTTATCCTTTTTGCCTAAGATAATTTTTGATCGTTTTAGACCAAGACATTATTTGAGTAAATTAATAAAAATATTTTATGGTTATACAGGATATTTTGAGCTTTACAGTGTGCCTTTTAAATATCTTCCTTATTTTGATTATCTTGAGAAAAGAGACTATTTTGTTCCCAAAGGAATATTAAAAACGGATACCATTTTTGACTGGTGTGTGGAAAATAATATCCCTTACCACTGTTCCAACTGGAGAAAAAGTGAAACATATAACATTAATGTTTTAAAAAAAGAGATAGAAAAAAAAGAAATAGAATTTACTTATTTGTACCTTCCTACTCTTGATGGTGTTATGCATACCTATGGTACACAAAAAGATGAGACCAAAAATAAACTTTTATGGTTAGAAGAACAAATAGAAGATGTGTATATGCATGCGTGTAATCATTATGATGAAGTGAGCCTACATATTTTCAGTGACCATGGAATGTGTGATACAACAGGAAGTATTGATTTAATTTCTTCTATAGAAGAAAGTAATTTAGAGTATGGAAAAGATTATGTTGCAATGTATGATTCTACCATGGCCAGATTCTGGTTTATGAATGAAACTGCAAAAATTAAAATACAAGGAATTCTTGAAAATGTTGAAGAAGGCTCTATTGTTACACATGATGAGTTGAAAAAAATGCATGTTTTTTTTGAAGGCAATCGTTTTGGAGAAGTATTCTTTTTAACCAAACCTGGCATATTAATCAATCCCAGTTATTTTGGATTAAAAGTAATACCAGGAATGCACGGTTTTCACCCTGACCATAAAGATTCAAATGCATTAATGTTCTCAAGCACAACAATAGATGACGAAATACAAAGCATAACAGATATTAGACGTGTTATGGAAAAAGAGATTAATAATGAAAAAAGATAATATAGATAACGGTTTTTTAATCAACCCATACTATTATTTAAAAGTATTAAGATATAAATCTCTGCTTATTTTAGTTATTACCCTTTTTTCTTTAATTGCAGGAATTTTTCTTTCAAAAAATCTGATTAAACCAACGTATAAAGCAACCGTTAAATTAATCAGATATGACAAGAAAATATCGATGCCACGAGATGTTCCTTATAAATTCCAGAACTTTAATTATGATACCGCTTTACAAACAATAAGAACCAGAAAAAATCTAAGCGAAGTGATTCAAGTATTGAATCTTGATAGCACCGTTGAAAAACTTTACTCTGCTTTTGAAATCAAAAGAGGAAGAAATTCAGACATCATAGAAATAAGATACAGCAATAAAGATATTAAAAAAGCGGTTAAAGGAGCAAATGTACTAAGTGAAATATTTTTAAAGAATTTTTATGAAGTACAAAATGCTGCAACAAAAGAGATTTATCACTATTATGCAAAAGAAAAAAATAAAATACAAAAAAACATTGATTTGTCTCTACAAAAAAAAGAAAAATTTATTAAAAAACATAAAGTCTTATCTATAAGAATACAAAAAGAGTACAAATACAAACAGTTAAATGAAATTGATTTGAGTCTTATTGAAAGTAAAATCGCACAAAAAGAGTTTGCAAGTAAAGTACAGGAGATAAAAAGAAGTTTAAAAAATATTCCTTTACAAGTCCAACTCAAATATACAGTAAGATCAGCCAATATAAAAAACTTAGAAAATAAGAAAAAAGAATTACGAAAATTAAAACAGAGATATACTCTCTTGAATCCAAAAGTAAAAAAAATCACAGATGAGATTTTGATTATGGAAAAAGAATTATTTAATAAAAATAATACAAAAACAATACCTGATGAAACAACCTTTGGAAATAATCCAGTAGTGACGGCGCTGAAAATTGAAGAAGCAAAAAGTCAAATTGGAATAATATCAAGTCATACAAGAATGAAAAATCTAGTAAAACAACAAAGTTTCATACAAGAAGAAATTAAAGATTTAAATCATTTAGAAAAAGAATTTAAAATTATAGAGTCAAACTTGAGTCAAGATACAGATTTGATGTATAAAGTCACAAACAGATTGAATGAACTAAAAATGGCATTAGAATCATCTTTAGAGGATTTCAAATTCTTAGAATATGCAACACCACCCAAATATGCACAACCTACTTACAGAAAAGCCATCATCTTAATGTTCGGGTTTTTAGGTCTTTCCTTATCAATTGCCAGTATTTTACTCCTAGAGTTTTTTAATAACAAAATAAAAGAGAGTTTTGATTTAGAAAAAAGATTTAAGATAGAGGTATTGGGAACATTATTAGATGAGAAAGAAACAAGTGATCTAAACATCAAATATTCTATGCATTTTTTTGATAATTTCATAAATACTTGTGGAAAATTTGATGCACCTAAAACAGTTATTTTTGGAAGTGATGTTTCACATACAGGAAAAACCTTTGTCATTGAAAAACTAATGCAGCTCTTATCTCGCCAAAATAAAAAAGTTTTATTTATCCAAAGCATCTCAAAAAATGAAGAAGAAACAAAAAATGCGCTCTTGAATGATGCTTTGTTTTATGAAAAAAACATTAATTATTCTTTGTTTAATAAAATAAATGACAAGGTAGATAAAGCATATCTTTTAATAAATCAAAAAAATAGATATGACTTAGCAGATGTAAAAAGTCTGCAGCATTTCTTTAAGAGTTTGAATCAAAGTGAATATGATTATATATTTTTAGAAGTATCAAACAGCCAGTCCAATCCCTTTCTTTTTTCTTCCCTAGCAAATTTTGCAAGTTTTGTCTGTTTAATCTGTAAATACAGAGTTTCTAACAGAAGAGATTTAAAAGAATTGATTACAACGATGAGAAAAAAAGGAATAAAAAACATTAAAGGAGTACTCAATGTTATTCATAAAAAATATATTTAAATATTTATTGTTTTTAGTGATTTTTGTTTTTTATGCAGGTTGTATTCCCAGTCCTAAACCTGAAATGAGTGTTATAAACAAAAAAACCAATAACACAGAAAACTCCCTAAAAAGAACGCTTGAAAAAAAAGAAAAATATGTAGTTATTGAAAAAGATTTTGACATTTTATATGGAGGCAAAAATGAAAATGAAATTAAAAAAGAACTTCTTCTTTTACATATCAAGAAAAAAGAGGATTATAAAATAGGAGTGGGTGACAAGTTTAATGTTTTTGTTTATGGGGAGCCTGAATTAAATATAAAAGGTGCAGTAGTAAAACCAGATGGAACAGTGACGTTGCAATTAGTTGGAGATGTGACAATAGCAGGATTAAGCGTTAATGAAGCGATGAAAGAGCTTTCATTTAAACTTCGTAAGTTTTTAATTAATCCCATAATTTCTCTTGTACTTTATGAATTAAAAAGTGAGAGTTTTACTATCTTGGGGAAAATTAATGAACCAGGAAGATATGCAATTACGAACAATAGCAAAGTAATAGACAGTATTGCAATGGCGCAAGGTCTCTCTATTGGTATTTTTGAAAATAATACGGTTGAGTTGGCAGATTTAGAACATGCGTATATAAGAAGAGACAATAAAGTATTACCGGTTAATTTTATAGAGTTAGTAAGAAAAGGCAATCCTTTGCATAATATTCCTTTAGAAGATAAAGATTATATCTATATTCCTTCTGCTTTAAACAGTGAGGTTTATGTATTAGGAGAAGTAAAAGAACCGGGTCATTTTGGCTTCAAAGAAAAAATGACTTTGCTTCAATTAATAACCTACGCAAAAGGATATAAAACAAGTGCAAATATAGATGAAGTGGCAATTATAAGAGGAAATTTAACCAATCCTATTGTTTATGTTGCAAACTTGACAAAAATAATTGAGGGAAAACAAAAAGATTTTAGGATTAAACCCAATGATATTGTTTTTATCTCTTCTAGCAAATTAGGTGACTGGAATACTATTTTGGGATTGATAATGCCAAGTTTGGATGCCGTGTTAAATACATTTTTACTTAAAGAAATAATAACAGGAGATTAAAATGAAAAATTTATTTATATTAATAAAAGAAGATATTTCTATGTTTAGGAATAAAGAGACATTGGGAATAAAAGATTATTTCATGGTACTAAATCCAAGAATGTACCCTGTCATCTTATTTCGCATTTCAAGTTTTTTTCAGCAGAGTCATTTGGGAATAATAGCCAAAATATTTTCAACGATAAATTTTGTTCTTTTTGGCTGTGATATAGCAAAAGGAGCCAAAATACAAGGAGGATTATATCTTCCTCATCCAAGCGGTGTAGTCATTGGAGAATATGCCATCATTGGTCACAATTGTATTATTCACCAAGGCGTTACTCTAGGAGATAGAGGAGAAGAACATGAAACATCAAATCCAACCTTGGGAGATTATGTAGAAATTGGAACCGGAGCAAAAATTCTTGGAAAAATTCTTCTTGATGATTACAGCAGAATTGGTGCAAACAGTGTGGTACTAAAAGATACACCAAAATATGCGGTGGTGGTTGGTATTCCAGCCAAAGTCATTAAATACAGAAAAGTGCTTTAAAGGTATATCATGACTGAGTTTAAATATATTATATTTTTTATTGTAATATTTTTAGGAATTCCTATTGCTTTTATGCTGGCAAAAAGATTTCCTAAAGTAGAAAAACTCTTATGGTTTTTATTGCTTTTTTTTACTGCCAGTACAGAAGATATAAACTTTTTTTCTATGGAGCTTTACAGAGGGACTTCAAAAGGTTTTGAAATAGGTTTGGTAGATATTACTGCCATGATAATGTT
Source organism: Campylobacteraceae bacterium (assembly GCA_013215945.1). Taxonomy (NCBI): domain Bacteria; kingdom Pseudomonadati; phylum Campylobacterota; class Epsilonproteobacteria; order Campylobacterales; family Campylobacteraceae; species Campylobacteraceae bacterium. Next base: position 255,119 of record JABSOM010000003.1, on the reverse strand, counting down.
ACTTGTACTTTTTAGCAGACGTGAAAAATATCCTTTATCTTTACCTCTTGGAAGTTCTTTGTATTTTATGTATTTTACTTTTTCTTGTATTTCTATTATAAACAGTGACATATATATTTATTCCTTTTTTGAACTGTGGAAAATGTTGCGAATGTATTTATACTTTTTTGTCATTTATAATTTGATTCGTTCTTTTAAAGATATTGAAGAATTTTTAAAATATATGTGTTTCATTGTATTCTTTATAACCGTATTGGTATTAAAACAAAAATATTTTGAAGGAATGTTTCAAGCAAGAGGACCTTTTCCCCATCAAAACTCTCTGGTTATGTATTTAATTGTTTACGGCAGTTTTTTTCTCTCTTATTTGTTAAATGTTAAAAAATCCAATCTTTTTTTATGGACCCTTGCATTTGGGTCTTGTGCCATAAATATTTTATCCACTCTTTCACGAGCAGGTATGGTTTTATTTAGTCTTTCAATTTTCATAATTTTCATTCTGTCTTACGCCCATAAATTCTCTTGGAGAAAAGTGGGAGTGGCAGGTCTGCTTATGATCTTAGGAACAGGCGTTTTATTTAAAGCCAGCGATACTATTATGGAGCGCATTAGAACAGCACCTAAAGAATCGGTTAGTGTAAGGCTGATTTTAGCAAAAGCGGCACAAAATATGGCAAATGACAAAATATTCGGCATTGGTCTTAATAATTTTGCTTTGAAAATAAACCCTCCTTATACTTATGGCAATCATATAAAAAGAATAGATGATGAAGAAAAAGGCGGTTTGGTTGAAACAGTTTATTTAATGATAGCAGCAGAAACAGGATGGGTGAATTTAGCTGTGTTTAGTTTCATGCTTGTATTTTTTTATTTTAAAAACCTGAATAATTATATGAAATTAAAACGTGGTAAGTGGCGCAAATACAGATATATATGTATTGCATTGATTGGGGCTTTATTAAGTATTTATTTACAATCTTCTTTAGAGTGGGTACTCAAACAAACAAACAATTTTTATCAACTAATGTTTATATTCGCAGTCATTGGTGCAATTAGCAGAATAATAAAAGAAAGGATTTCAAGTGAAAACAGTAAATGAAACGTCAAGCAGTGAAAGCAGTACAGCAAGTATACAAAAACAGTCTCCTTGCGAAAATAATGAGAGCCTAGGTTTTCCCTCTATTAGTGAAGATTTTATTTTTTCAAAAATAAATCCTTTGATTGAAGAGAGTATGAACAATGAACAAAAAAGAGAAAGCAAAAGATTGATAAATCTTGCTCTTCCCAGACAAACTAAAAAAGTCATTGAAATAAATATTTGTTTTTGGTTTTTTAAACTCTTTTATATTACTTTTTATTTGGGACATGAAAAAAGAGATAAAAGCAGACAATTCAATAAAAATTTCATCTGGGAACTTTTCTTGATGTTTATTTCATCAATATTTGTCTTAAGTGTTGCATTATCTTTGGTTTTTGCAATCTTTTTGGCTTTATATTATATAAAATCACTCATAGGAGTTGATTTGTTTGACGGCCATTTACTCAAATAATAAAGGATGCACAATGAAAATTTTAGTTATCAGCAATTATTACCCTCCTTATTACATTGGGGGTTACGAAGTGGCTTGTTTTGATACCGTACAATATTTAAAAGATTGTGGGCATGAAGTCTATGTATTAACAGGCAATTATAAAAATGAGAGCATAGAGTTTGAGGAAATTTACAGAAAATTAAAATATATCAATTATGAAAACCCTTCTTATTTTGATAAACACAAGGTTGAAGTTTATAATTATGAGCTCACCCAAGAATTAATAAAAAAAATCACACCTGATTTGGTCTATTTTTGGTCTCTTCGTTTGATTTCCCTTTCCCCTGCCCTTGCTGTTCAGAAACTTCAGATAAAAAAAGTATTTGAAATTGGAGATTTGTGGATGAAGGGTTATTTCCAAAATACAATTTTTGCTAAATTAAAAAGAAGTATTAAAAATTATTTGCCTTTTTTCGTGGGTTCTTTTGTGGAATTCTCCCCATCAATTTGTGTCTCAAAGTGGATTGAAAAAGAGATGAAAAACAAATATTTGGCAAAAAAGACCTATGTTATTCCCAATGGCGTCAAGATATATCAAAAACAAAAAAGCAACTTGAGCAAAAAAATAAGATATATGTTTTGCGGCAGAATTGACTATAGCAAAGGTTTGGATTTGGCGTTAAAAGCCTTGAGTAATTTAAAAGACAGAGGTTTCTTTAATTTTGAACTTCATATATACGGAGAAGGCCATGAAGGTTATATAAATAAATGTAAAAAAATCATTAAGGTTTTGAATTTGGACAAAGAAGTGAAGTTTTGTGGTAAAAAAGAGGATATAAACAAATACTACAAAAACTATGATGTTTTGTTAATGCCCACACGAATGAGAGAACCTTTTGGATTGGTCATAATTGAAGCAATGGCAGCAGGTGTAGTAGTTATTGCTACAAATGCTTATGGACCTGCTGAAATTATTACTCACAATAAAGACGGTTTGCTCTTTAAAAATGAAGATGTTAATGATTTGACAAAAAAAATACTTAAAATACACAGTAATACTGTTTTGTACGAGAACTTAAGAAATGCAGCTTTCCTTAAAGTATTTGAAAAATTCAATCTTTTAAGTGTAAAAAAAGAAGTTGAAAATGTTTTAGTACGCACTGCCCAAAAGGATATTTTATGACACTCAATATTAATGAGGTTTTGATAAAAAGCAGTGTTTCCAATTATATTTTTCTAATCCTAAAAATTCTTCTTTCTTTATTTCTAATTAGGATAATCTTTTTAGGAATAAACAATGAAGAATATGGATTTTGGGCACTCTTGTGGAGTATTTTTGGATATTCGGTTTTATTAGATTTTGGTTTTGGTACAGCAGTACAAAAAGCAACCAGTGAAGCTTTAGAAAAAAATGAGTGGGAAAATTATAATAAGTTGATTTCAACTATTTTTTTCTCTTACGTACTCTTGTCCTTAGGTATCTTTATTTTTACCCTCATCATGGCTTTTAACCTTGAAAAAATATTTGTATTTACATCCTCTGAATCTCTTGAATATTACAAAACTATTTTTATGATTTTTGGTTTTGGAACAACACTTATTTTTCCTTTTGGTTTTTTTAAAGAGATATTAAGAGGTCTTAGAGAAATTCCTTTAAGAAACAATATTGATATGATTTTTTTGATATTAAATTTTATCATTATTTACATTTCCGTTACTGTTTATTCCTCACTTTTAGTAATGGCAATAGGAGCTATTCTTGTGCAATTCTTTACAAATATATTTATGGCAATATATGTATATAAAAAGATTCCCTCTTTAATAATATCACCAAACTTATTCCAAAAAAATAAAGTAAAAGAAGTAATGAGTTTTTCTTTTTTTGCTTATATTGTGATGTTTTCAAATTTGATTATTTTTAAAACAGATCAAATAGTTATTTCCGTTTTTTCAAGTTTTGCTTTGGTTGGTTTTTACCAAATTGTTTCAAGAATAAGTGAATTATTCAGACAATTTTCAACGCAAATACATGATATAATTGGCCCCATTAGTGCTGCACTTTTCAGCTCTTCGAATAAAGATAAACTTTCAAAAGTTTTATTACAGTCCAATCAAATTGTAGCTTTTATTTCAACTATGTTAATGGTTCCTTCTTTTTTATTTATAGAAGAGCTTTTATATTTTTGGTTAAATATTAATGATAGGGATGTAATATTAACTGCAAAAATATTATTAGTTTCCATGTATATATTGGTTGCTTTAAGAAGCAGCAGTGTTCAAGTGTTATTGATGTGTAACAAACACAAACAATTAACAGTCGTTGCTATTATTGAAGCAGTAATGAATTTATTCTTAAGTATATACTTGATTCAATACTATTCAATTATAGGAGTTGCTATTGGTACGTTAATACCAAATGTTATTTTGGCTATTGTTTATAATATTCCTGTTGCTTGTAAATTTTCTGGAATCTCTGTTTTTCTTTATCTGAAAAAAGCTGTGTTTAAAAATATGTTTACAGGTTTAATTGTTTATACTGTTTTATTTTATGTATCCAAATTCTTTGGAGAAATATCATTTATACATTTAATCGCTTATGGCTTCTTGTCCTTAATATTGTATCTTATGTTTTATTATTTATGTTTCTTAAATAAAAGTGATAAACAAAAAGCCAAGTGTTTTATAAAAGAATCTATTTTAAGCAAAAAAAAAACTATTAAATATAATTAATGTATAATTGTTTTACGTATAGAATATTTAGGAGCTAAAGAATGAATTTAAATATTAAAAAGTCTAATACTCAAATACAAATAATTTTTATTGATGATGATAGAATTGATGCTACGAATTTAAAAGAGATTCAAGGCTTATTAAGCCCCTATGTACTAGAAATTCAAGAAAGCGAATTAGAAGAACTTGAACTTGATTTTTCTTCCATAAATTTTATAGACAGTTCGGGTTTGGCTATGATTATAAATATCTATAAAAAACTACTATCAAAAAATCAAAACTTGACTATCATAAACAGTAGTACTTTTATACAAGAGATATTTAATGTCACTAAGCTTGACACTTTTATTAATCTAAGATAAATAGTATGAAAAAGTTTACTTCAAACATGACAATAACAAGTAATCTTAAAAATATAAAAAGAGTAATGACCTGGATTGAAGCGGACCTCAAGTCATTCTTTAAAAATGAGAAAAAATATCAAAGTATTATCTTAGGCCTTCAAGAAGCAATCACAAATGCAATTATACATGGCAATAAATTGAATGAAAAAAAGTTTGTTAATATTTATTATTGTCTGGATAAAAAATTAAAGATTACCATTGAAGATGAAGGAAAAGGAATATTAGCAGAAAACCAAGCTCTGGATATATCAAAAATCAAAAAAGAAGATATTTACAAAGAATCAAAGCGTGGAATAATGCTAATGAAACACTTTTGCGATGAAGTCATATTTAATAAAAACAGCGTAACCTTAGTTATGCAGTATGAATAGGCGGTAATAGTATGCAAAATTTAATTGAATTAAGAGAATTAGCCAAAGGTATTACTGTTTTATATGTAGAAGACAATGATATAGCTCGAAAAAAAACATACAACTTATTTACAAAAATATTTAAAGAAGTTCATACTGCTTCAAATGGGCAAGATGGTTTGGCTTTATATATGAAACATAAATTTGATTTGGTTATAAGTGATATTGTTATGGCTAAACTTAATGGCCTAGAAATGGTTATTTCAATCAAACAAGTTTATAAATCACAAAGAGTCATATTCTTATCTTCTTATGCTGATATCAATTTTTTAACACAAGCGATAGAACTGGGTGTTGACGGTTTTATTTTCAAACCCATTGTGCATGATAAACTTTTTGATGTTCTTTATAAAATATTGATGCAAATAAAATATACACGCGAAAATATACAATACAAAACAAACTTAGAAGATTTGGTAAAACAAAGAACCAAAGAATTAGAAGAAAAAAATATTATTTTATTAAAATCACTGGAAGAAGTTAAAAAAGCCAAGTATTTAAAAGAAGAAATGATGATAGCACAAAAGGTGCAGCAAAATTTTCTACCAAAAGAGATACCTAGTAGTAATAAAATGCAGATTGCAACACATTTTGAGGCTGCACAATTTGTAGGTGGAGATTATTATGATTTTTTTGTTTCAAGTGATAAAGCGATCAATATTGTAATAGCTGATGTATCGGGTCACGGCCTTGGTCCAGCTATTAATATGAGTAGTTTTAGAGGGATATGCAGAGCTATTTTATCCACAGCCTCTTCTTTTCAAGATCAAGTTGAACATATCAATGATATGGTATGTTCTGATGCAAAAAATAACAGTTTTTTTATTACTGCCTTTTTTATCAAGTTTTATGAAAAAGAGAATAGAATCGCTTATATCGGTGCAGGACACAATGATATTTTATATTACAATTCAAAGAAAGATTCTTTGGAACATTTACGTTCAATATCCATTCCTTTGGGAATATTTGAAAAAAGGGAATATCAAGTTCTAACAAAAAGTATTTCTAAAAACGATTTTATGGTGTTATATACAGATGGTTTAAATGAAGCTATCAATGAAAATCAAGAAATGTATGGCATGAACAGACTCACAGAAACAATTAAAAAAAACACTAAAAAAACTGCCTCTCAGCTTTTAAACAGTATTACGTATTCTTTAGAAAACTTTATAAAAGAAAAAGAAAAAAATGACGATACTACTATCCTTATCACAAAATTTTTATAATATATAAAATATTTTTTACTTAATTTACTCCTCTTTCTCTTCTGCATTTTATTTGCAACTTCTTATGGAAAACTTCTAAATATAAGTCGTTTAACTTGTTGGAGGTGCAAAATGACAAATGTAATATTATCTGGCGGAAATGGTACAAGACTTTGGCCCATTTCAAGAAGCCATATGCCCAAACAATTCATAAAACTTACATCTAAATACTCTTTATTTCAAAATACCATTTTAAGAAATAAAGTTTTTACAAATAAGTTTTTAATTGTTTGTAATGAACAAAACTATTTTATTGCAAAAGAACAAATCAGTCAAATAATAAATGATTTTTCTTTGAAGATAAATGTTGAATTTATTTTAGAATCTATTGGAAGAAATACAGCGGCTGCTATTATAATAGCAAGTTTATATGTAGATAAAAATGAAGTACTTTTTGTGACTCCTTGTGATCATACCATTAAGGGCGACAAAGATTATCAAAAATCTGTAAATAAAGCACTTCTGAATTCAAAAGAGGGTTTTATTAGTATTTTTGGTATAAAAGCCTTAGATGCGAACACAGGTTATGGTTATATAAAAGCACCGAACGAAGATGTTGAAAAATTTTACGAAAAACCTGATATTGAAAAAGCAAGAGAATATACACAAGAGGGATACTTCTGGAACAGTGGAATGTTTTGTTTTAAAGCTGAAAATTTATTAAGTGAAGCCTTAGAACATGCATTAGATGTTTATGAAATGTGTATTTATGCATTTAAAAGTGTCGAAAAATCAAAACCCTTATTTTTAAACAGTGAATTAATGGGAAGTATCCCAGACATAAGCATTGATTGTGCGGTTATGGAAAACTCTCATAAGTTAAGAATTGTCAAATCAGAATTCTCTTGGAATGATGTGGGAAGTTTTGATGCTATTTATGATGAATTGCCTAAAGAAAAAACAAATGCAATCAGCTATAAAAATGAAAAACCCCTATTAATGAACTCTAGCAATAATTTAGTACTAGCAAATGGAAAAAAAGTTGTACTTTCAAATGTTGATGATTTAATAGTAGTTGATACCGCGGATGCATTGTTAATTGCAAAAAGAGGTAAATGTGAAGATGTTAAAGAGCTTGTCAATAAATTAAATGCCCAAGGTTCATCAATAACGCAAGATCATCCTTTAGTTCATAGACCATGGGGCAGTTATAATTTATTAGAAAGTAAAGACAATTATAAATTTAAAACTATTTTAGTTAAACCAAAACAACGCCTCTCTTTACAAAAACATTATCACAGAAGTGAACACTGGATTGTATTAAGTGGAACAGCTACGGTTACTATTGGAAAAAATAAAAAACTTGTTTGTGTCAATGAATCTGTTTATATTCCTATGGGTACGAAACACAGATTAGCAAATAAAGGCAAAATTGATTTACTCTTAGTAGAAGTCCAAGTCGGGGATTATCTTGAAGAAGATGATATTGTAAGATACAAAGATGATTACAAACGAATAGGATAAAGGATAAAAGATGAAAGCAATGATTTTGGCTGCGGGTAGAGGAACTAGGGTTAAACCTATTACAAACAATATTCCAAAACCCATGATTCCTCTTCTTCAAAAGCCTGTTTTAGAATCAATAATTGAACATTTAAAAAACAATGGAATCACAGAAATTATAATAAATACAAGTTATCTCTCTACCCAAATTGAACAATATTTTGGAAACGGTAGTAGATTTGGTGTTCATATTGCTTATTCTTTTGAGGGCGAAAAAGTAAACAAGGAATTAATTCCCAAAGCACTTGGTAGTGCAGGAGGAATGAAAAAAATTCAAGATGACAATCAATTCTTTGATGATACATTTTTAGTATTATGTGCAGATGCATTAATTGATTTAGATATAAAAAAAGTAATAAAAATACACAAAGAAAAAAAATCACTTGTTACTATTGCTTTGAAAAATGTTTCTTTAAAAAATGTCAGCAAATATGGCATTGTAGAACTAGATAAAGAAGATAAAATAATCTCTTTTCAAGAAAAACCAAGCAGGGAAGAAGCTTCTTCTACTTTAGCAAATACGGGGATTTATGTTTTTGAACCAGAAATATTTGATTACATTCCAAAAGACAGAGAATACGATATAGGAAGTCAATTACTTCCTAAACTTGTTTCAAAAAAATTAAATATCTATGGAGTAAATATTCCTTATGAATGGATAGACATTGGTAATGTGAATGACTTTTATTATGCAACATCTGCAATATTAAAAGGAGAAATCAAAAATTACAATATATTTGCACAAGAAATTAAAAAAGGCATTTTTGTTGGATTAAATGTAAAAATAGATTTTGAAAAAGTCACTATCATTCCTCCTGTTTTTATAGGTTCTTCAACAAAAATAGATGAAGGCGTAACTATTATAGGGCCTTGTATGATTGGATCAAATTGCCATATCGAAAAAAATGTTTTAATAAAAAAATCTATAATTGATGACTATAAAAAAATTACTTTTCCTGCTTCTATAGAAAATAAAATAATTTTCTCAGATTCTATTATATCTTTAGATGGAAATTTTCTTGATACACAAGAATGTGAAATGAATTGGCTTGTTGAAGACATTCGAGTAAAAAAGAATAAAACCCCACTTGAAACAAGTATTTCATCCTTATTAAAACAAAGAATTCCAAATGAAAACTAAAAAACTAAAAGTTTTATACATAGACAGACCATTTTTAGGACTTTGTGGGGGAGATAAAAATAGAAGTAAATTCTTATTTGAGTCTTTATGTTTAAAATATGATACGGACATACTTCTTATTGAAGATAAAGAGTATAAAAGTGAAATTTTAGAAAAACATAAAATCAATAAAATGTATCTTATAAAAAGTGAAAAAAGTTCTTTTTATTTGCCCCAAGCTCTCTATGGTTTTAATAAAAGATACCTCGATTATTTTAAAGAAATACTAGGCATAAATCAATATGACTTGTTGGTTTTTAAATTTAATTCAACGGCAATATTAGCAAATATTGCAAATAAAATTCTGCCATTTTCTCAGATAATTATTGATGTAGATATGTTAAGTTCTCGCATATGTTACGAAGCATGGAAAAACAATAAAAGTTTAAAAAACAGATATTTTTTAATCGAGTATTTAAAACTGTATTATTTTGAGAAAAAATTCTTAAAGAATAATTTTACCTTTTTTTATACCAATGAAGAAGAAATACACTTGGTAAAAAACAAATACAAGCTAGCAAATATCAAACAACACAAGGTATTACCCAATGTAGTTCATGAGCTTAAACCACTCAAAGAAAGCAAAAATAAAAACAGGTTTATTCTGTTTTATGGAATGTTAAATTCAACAGTTAATACGAGTGCCTATGCCTTTATAATAAATAAAATCTATCCTTTGATAAAAGATTTTCTGATTCAAGAAAATATAAAAATCCTGGTCATCGGAAAAAATAAAACCATCCTCTACGATAAAGTATATGCAAACATTGAGTTTGTGGGAGAAGTGGATGATTTAAGTGCTTATATCAAAGCAAGTGAATTTGTTTTTTTGCCTCTTGTAATCGCATCGGGAACATTAACAAGAATACTTGAAACAGCTTTTTTAAAAAAAACTATTTTAACAACTCCTATTGGTGCGGAGGGACTAGATATGAAAGATTGTATTTTTATTGAAGAAGGGGCAAAAAATATTGCTTCAAAATTTCTAGCATTGGCGCGTAATACAAATGAATGCAAAAAAGCTGGAATAAAAGCCTACTCTTATGTTGTAACAAACCATTCACAAGAACAAGTATCAAAAAAACTATATGCTTTCATAAACAATCTAAAAGTAAAAGAGATAAATGTTATTCATATTCCCAGACGTTTCACACAAACACATTGGGGTGGAACGGAGAATGTGATTATGTCTTATGCTCTAGGCTTAAAAAAGTTTCATATTAATTCAGAAGTATACACAACTACAATATTAAATACACAACATACAGAAAGTATGAGGGGAATTAAAATCAAAAGATTCAGCTATTTTTATCCTTATATTAATTTAGGCACAAAAGTAAAAGAAAAATTAAATCTTATTGGTGGAAATGTATTTTCTTTTTCTTTGTTGTTTTCTCTCTTATTCAAAAAGAATATCGATTTGATACATTTACATACCTTTAAAAGAATAGGAGCAATTGCAAGAATTGTTTGCAAAATACGCAATATTCCTTATATTGTCTCCATTCATGGAGGTGTTTATAACAGAAATATAAACAATACTCAGAATAATTCTTTTACAAATAGTTTGGAGTGGGGTAAAATTCTGGGTTTGATCTTTGGTTCTCGAAGAGTAATAAAAGATTCAAATGCAGTTATATGTTTGAATAAAGAAGAGTATAACAAACTCAAAAAAAACAATACAAATAAAAACATTTTTTTATTGCCAAACAGTGTAGATATTGCTACTTTTTCAAAAGCTAAAAATCAAAATATACGAAAAAAATATGCTTTAAATGATAAAACCTTTATCTGTTTGCTTAGTGCCAGAATTGATTTACAAAAAAATCAATTGTTAGTATTGAAAGTATTAAATAAGATAAAAAACAAAAATATCCATATATTCTTTGCAGGAAATATTACGGACAAAGTTTATTATAAAGAAATAAAAGAATATATTTATAAACATTCTTTAGAGAAATATATTACTTTTATTACTCATCTTAAACCTGAGTCAAAAGAATTAATTGATCTTTATTTAAATTCAAATGTTTTGATTCTTCCCTCAACTCACGAACCTTTTGGTATTGTTGTTCTTGAAGCTTGGGCCAGCTCTCTGCCTGTAATTGTAAGTAACATTGCAGGTGTTTGTAATAGTATTAAAGATAAAAAAGACGCATTGATTTTTAAAAATAATTCAATAGAATCTTTAGAAAAAAACCTACTTCTTTTGATACAAAATGAATCCCTAAGAAATACCTTGATAGAAAATGCGAAAAAGACTGTTTTAACATTTGATACGTCATTAATCAATTCTCAAATAAACTCAATATACAGACAAATGCTTAGTTGCAAATAACTCTTAAGAATTTGCAATTTATTTGCATAAAAGAAGGTTAAAATTTTGTATTGATAAAGGAGATGCGATGCATGTTTTATGGATAAACAATAAAGCTTCAAGAGGTGGCGGTGCAGAACAGTATATTTACAATACCGTTAAACATTTAAATAAAAAAGGTATCAAATCTTCACTTCTTTATGATCCAAATATTGAGGTAGAAAATGAATTTCTTGATATATTTGACAGTGCTTTTCCTTTGCTTTGTATCAAAGAACAAATACAAAATATTAATCCTGACCTCTTATATATACATCAGTTACATGATTATGCCAGTTATGAAGAGATTATGAAGTCTAAGGTTAAAAAAATAAGATTTTATCATGATCATAAATTGTTTTGTTTAAGAGAACATAAATACAAAACCTTGAGTAAAAAAACGTGTATTTGTAAAACAGGTTTAGACTGTTATTCGTGTTTGGGATTTATCAAAAAAACCCAAGATGGATTTAAAATAGCAAGTTTGGGGAAACTTCAAAAACTGCAAGATATCAACAAACGTTTAGATCTTTTTATTGTCGCATCATCCTATATGAAAGAACATTTAAAACTTCATCATTTTGAAGCATCAAAAATAATGATCAATCCTTTGTATGCAAACGACAATGTTGAATATAAAAACAGTATGAATATTAACAAGAGTAAAACATTGTTGTATGTGGGACAATTAGTTACAGGTAAAGGTATAGATATTTTATTAAATGCAATGAAAAATATTGATAAATCATATTCTTTGAAAATCATAGGATCTGGAGCACAAGAAGAATTTCTTAAACACTATGCCCAAAAATTAAAAATAGAAGAACGAGTCGAATTCATTGGACAAATTGAGCATGAAAAACTGTTATTTTATTATCAACGTGCTTATTGTTTAATTGTGCCAAGCAGAACACCTGAAACATTTAATTTAACAGGTGTTGAAGCTTTAAAAGCCGGACTTCCTGTGATTGCTGCTAATGTGGGAGCAATCAAAGAGTGGTTAATCCATGGCAACAATGGTTTTCTTTTTGAGTCAAATAATGCGCAGGATTTGGCTCTTAAGATAAATGACCTAATTTCAAATCCCAGCTTGCATAAAAATTTTTGCCTCAATGCTTTTAAAAGTACGCAACATAACTTTAAAAGCCAAACACATATAAATAACTTGATTGACATCTTCAATCAAAAATTACAAGGAGTTTAAAATGAAATCTTTTGGAAAATTAAGTCTTAAAGGAAGTGTACATTTTGAAGAGAAAATGACAAAACTCTTGAATGATATTTCCAGTGACATTGAAGCATCTATTGTTTCTTCATCGTATACATGTGTGATTTTAATTGGAGGTTATGGAAGAGGTGAAGGAGGTGTAATAAAAATTCAGAATGTGGAATTCCCCCATAACAATTTAGATTTTTTGATTGTTTCTAAAAATATTGGCAAGACAAAAGAAATCGAACTTAAAAATAACATTCACTCAATAATCGCAAGTCATTGCAGCCATTTTAACATTGATTTTGATCTCTCACTTATTGGTGAATTTAAATTAAGAATATGTGAACCTTTGGTCATCACCTATGATATGAAATATGGTCATAAAGTTATTAATGGCGACTTCTCTTTTTTTACGCATATGAGCCGTTTTGATATTGAAAATATACCCGATTGGGATATACGTAACTTGATGGTAAACAGAGGAACCCTTCTTACGATCAATGATTTGATACTTGCGAAAAAAGACCATACAATGAAAGATTTAAAAACCATAATTAAACATTGTGTAAAAGCAATCATAGGATATGGAGATGCTCTTTTATACTATCAAGGGCAGTACCATTATTCTTATGTTGAAAAAAAAATACGTATGAGAAATCAAAAAAATATTGATGAAAATTTTAAAAAAATGTATGATGACGCAATGGCTTTTAGGTTTGAGCCCAATTATCAAAAATATTTACAACTTAATTTGATTGACTTTCAAAATGAGGTAAAAGAGATACTCAAACAAATACATTTAAACTGTGAAGCAATGTCTTTACAAAAAAAAGATATCAAATGGCAAGGTTATTTTGAAACTGCTTTGTCAAACTCTTTATCTCATAACTTAAGTCTTAAAATGGTTTTAAAAAATATACGCAATTTATTTTTGCCCAATCATGTGATAAAAAACTTGAGTTTAACAAATAGATTAAGAGTAAAAATGCTTGGATACAAAGGAGTGCTTCCCCTTCTTTTTCCTTATGTAGCGTTTGGAATGCAAGATAAAAATACCGATGTACTCAATAGTTTTTTTCATATTAACACAAGTGATTCCACATTATTAAAACAACAATATCTTTTATATTGGGGAAAATATGTAAACAATAATTTCTCTTTTAAAGAATATGGTTTATAAAGGTTTATTTATGATTTGTTTAACAGGTGATTTGCACCATAAAAGTCTAAAAACGCTTAATCAAAAACATTGTGATATCACTGAAATGCAAACAGCACGCGCTTTTTTAAAACGCTTGGAAAAACATAAGGTGAAAATGACCTGTTTTATAACAGGAAAATCTTTTTTAGAAGAGTTTGATGATGTCTCGTCCATTATATATAACCCCTTAATTGAAACAGGAGGACATAATTATAATGCTTTTGAATATGAGTTTTTTCATCGTGTTTGGAATAAATTGACAAAAAATTATAATGGTCCCAAATGGATTCAAAGAAAAGACGTTTTAAAAACCATGGATATCATTTATAAAATGTCTGGAAAAACGATTAAAGTATGGAGAAATCATATGTATATGCATGGAGTAAACACGGAAGAAGTTCTTTTTAAAGCAGGCATAAAAATATGTTCTGATGGTGTTTCAAAAAACTCCTATGGACTTCAAAAACATAAAACAGGATTATACAATTTGCCTATCAATATTATTCCCGACCATGAACATCTAATTCATGCAGAACGAACACCTAAATGGATTAAAACCTGGCAAAAAAGATATAACTGGAGTGATGATTTTGGTCCCAATTCTTATTATATCGAGGAGTGGAGCGAAATGCTTTTAAATCAATTAAAAGAAAATGAACAAAAAGGGCTTTTATCAAATGTCATTATCCATCCAATCACAATGTATTTGTGTGATAAGTTTGAAAAAGTGGATGAAATATTGGAATATATCTCTACGTGTGAAAATATTCATATGAGCGAGCTATTGAATAAAAAAGGAGTAAGTCATGTTTGATAAACGCGTTTCAATAATAATGAGAACAAAAGATTCTTCATTAATAATAGATCAAAGTTTAAAAGCTTTATTTTCACAAAGCTTTACGCATTTTGATTTGATCATTGTTGATTCAGGTTCAAAAGATGATACCTTGGAAAAATGTTCCAAATATAAACATACTCTTGTAAAAATAAAAGCACAAGAATATCATCCCGGAAAAGTAATTAATTATGTTTTACAAAAATGCAATAACGATGTTGTTGTTTTTCTAAATTCAGACTGTATCATGCTTTTACCTAATACCTTACAGCTTTTATTGGATGGGCTGGTGAACAAAAATACACATGCCGTGTTTGCAAGACAAGTTTGCCGTCCTGAAGCAATGTTATGGGTTAGAAGAGATTATGAAGTTTCTTTTCCTATGGGAGAAAAACCAGAATGGATGCACTTTTCTCTTCCTCTTGCTGCAATTAAAAGAGAGGTTTGGAAAGAAGTTCCTTTTTATACCCAATCTTGGGCTTCTGAGGATACAAAATGGGCAATAGATATCAAAGAAAAAGGATATCACATTCAATATGTAAAAGAGGCTTTAGTAATGCATTCTCACAATTATAATTTTAAGCAGCTGTTTAATAGAAAATATGTTGAGGGGGAAGCAGATGCCTATATTTTTGATTTAAAATTAAATGTTTTTACAGTGATTAAAAATTATCTCACTTCTATTTTTCATGATTTTATTTTTCATTTAAAATATTTTGATGTATTTGGTTTTTTTAAAACATTGATTTTCCGTTTGGTTTACCATTATGCCTATTATTTAGGACATAAAAATGGTATTAAACGAAAAAAGAATAAAGATAAAGAACCTACATATGGGAATTATCAATAAATATTTCAAAGATGGATCTTGTAAATATATAAGATCCTTGATTTTTTTAAAATATAATGCAATGTATTTGCATAAAACAATCGTAGTATTCATTAATACAAGGATTTAAGATGTATAAAATATTTGTAAGTGCTTTGGTTTTTGATCAAGGTAAATCTGGAATTTCAAACTATATCGAAAACTGCGTGTTCAATTTAGCCTTAAACAATGAAATATATTTGGCTATTTTAAAAAGTGATATAAAAAACTATACAAGAACACATAAAAATATCCATTTTATTGTATATCCAGATCTCTTAAAACACACAGCTTTAAATATATTATTTCATTTTATTATTTTGCCTTTTTTAATATCAAATAAATATGATTTCATTTTTTTACCTGCAGCAAATAGAAGGCTCATGATATATTATCCTTTATATACTATTGCTAGTTTTCATGATTTATCACAGTTTTATATCAAGAAAAAATACGATTGTTTTAGAATGTTCTATATAAAACATTTTATTCCTCTTTTTTTAAGGGGTATTGATAAAATTGTTGCAGTAAGCAATAATACAAAAAGTGATATGTTGAAGTATTTAAAAGTAAAAGAGGAAAATATAATAGTCAATCCAAATGGATTTGACAAAAAATTATATGATAAAAATAAAACAACAAAAACAAGAAAGTTTAATCTTACTTCTAAATATATTTTATACATATCTAGAATTGAGCATCCAGGAAAAAACCATATTAATCTTATAAAAGCCTACGAAAATTTGCCTTTAGAACTTAAGAATACCTATGACCTGGTGTTGGTAGGAAGTGATTGTGGAAATGCCAATTTCATTCATGAATACGTAAATAAATCTAAAGATAAAAAACACATAAAATTTCTTGGTTTTGTAAAAAATGAAGACATGCCTTTTCTTTTTTCACGTGCGAAACTGTTTGTTTTCCCTTCCCTTTACGAGGGATTTGGAATTCCTTTAATCGAAGCAATGGCAATGAACGTACCTGTTGCATGTGCTTCAAACTCATCTTTAATAGAAATAGGAAAAGATGTTTGTTTTTTCTTTGACGAATACGATGAAATAAACATAAAAAACACAATAATGATGGTTCTTTACAATGAAAAATTGCAAACACAAATGAAAAAAGCGGGTTTGCAAAGAGCGAAACAATATGATTGGAGATGTCATGCAAAAAAAATTATTAAACTTTATGAAAAAAATAAATTTTTACAGTATTCAAAAACGTTGTCTTGAATATCTCTTATCTTTATGCGTCTTAAGTTTTGGATTTTTATTGTTCTTTTATTATCTCATAAAAAATAAAATGTTTTTAAAAAAAGATGTTTTTAGAAGTATTATTATAAATAAACAAGAAAAATTCTATGTATATAATACAGAGCCCCTATTTGCGAGAAATATTCCTTTGTTTTATTACATATTAAAAGGAGATATCTCACTTGTGGGCTTGGCTAAGTGTCAAGAAAAATCTTCTTATGAAACAAATGAAAATAAAATTGGACTGTGTAGTCTTTGGTTTGTACATAAAAATAATAAAATTCCTAATACCTCAATATACAAATGTAACAAAGAGTATTTGAAACATAGAAGTTTCTTTTACGATTTTAAAATACTTATTAAATCCTTAATTTCTCTTTTATATTATAAAAAAATAATCAATTACCGTTCAAAAGTAAAATTATTTGATATCGAATTTGATAATTTAACAAGAATAGAGATATTAAAAAATATAAAAAATGCAGTAGACAAAAAAGAAAAAAAATCGCTCTATTTTGTTAATGCGGATTGTTTAAATAAAAGTCAAAAGGATCCTGTTTATAAACACATTTTGCAAAAAGGTGATTATATATTGCCTGATGGTAGCGGTATTAATATTGCCTGTAATATCTTAGATAATCCTTTAAAAGAAAATTTAAATGGAACCGACTTATTTCCTTATATTTGTTCTCTGGCCCAAAAACAAGATTATAAAATATATCTTTATGGTGCTAAAAAAGGCCTTGCACAAAGAGCAAAAGACGAATTATTGAAAAAATACAAAACATTACAAATTGTGGGAGTACATCATGGTTATGTACAAAAACAAGATATTCCCCAATTAATACGAGATATAAATCAATCAAAAGCGGATATTTTATTTGTTGCTTTAGGAGCTTCTGTGCAAGAAGCTTTTATTGAAAAATACAAAAATAAAATTGATGCAAAGCTGTTTTTGGGAGTAGGAGGTTTGTTTGATTTTTATTCAAAATCTATAAAAAGAGCCCCTCTTTTTATAAGAGAAATTGGTTTTGAGTGGACGTATAGAATGTTACAAGAACCACAAAGAATGTGGAAAAGGTATCTTATAGGAAACCCCCAATTTTTATATGGGGTGTATCAATATAAAAAGAGTTCTAATAAAAATATTTTGATTGAGAGTTATTTAAAAAACTATGACGCACATACATTTCATTATAAATACAAAAATATCTTATGGAAACTTAAATTAAATTGTTCTTCTTTCTTCAAAAGATTAATGGACATTGTTGTTTCTGGTCTTATGTTATTTCTACTTTTACCACTCTTTTGTGTACTTGGGCTTGTTATTAGAATTGAATCTAAAGGCTCTTTTCTTTTTTGTCAAAACAGAGTAGGAAAAAATGGAAAAATATTTAAAATGTATAAATTTAGATCAATGATAATGCATGCCTCTGCTTTAAAAACACAATTAGTACAAAAAAATGAATCAAAAGATGGGATAACTTTTAAAATGAAAGATGATCCAAGAATTACAAAAGTAGGGAAATTTATCAGAAAAACAAGCCTTGATGAACTGCCACAATTATTCAATGTATTAAGAGGTGAGATGAGTTTAGTGGGGCCACGACCACCAATTATAAGTGAGGTTGAAGAATATAGTATAGAAGACAGAAAACGTTTAGATATTAAACCAGGAATTACTTGTATTTGGCAAGTAAGTGGTCGAAGTGAAATACCTTTTAAACAGCAGGTGATTATGGACAAAAAATACATAAAAGAACATGGTTTTGTATACGATATTATTCTTTTACTTAAAACAATTCCTGCTGTGTTTTTTTCAAAAGGTTCTTATTGATTTGCAAAGTACTTGCAATTTGTTTGTTTATAATTTATAAAAGAATGAAGGAGTTATTATGTTTAGTATAAACTATGAGAACAAACAAGATATTATAATAGTGAGATTCAATGGCAGTTTGACTTCAGATACAATTAAAGCCATAAAAAGTGATGTGATTTCAAAGGTTGATACCAGCAAAAATTATATATTTGATTTAGAGAAACTAGAATTACTTGACTCTGCTGGACTCAGTTATATTATCAACTGCTTAAAAATAACAATGAAAAATAATACGCAAATAAAGCTCATAAATCTAATAAATCAACCTAAAATTGTTTTTGAAATTACAAGAGTTGACTCTTTATTTGAAATTTATAAAAATGAAGTTGAAGCTTTAAATAGTTTTAATAAGGAGAAACACAATGAGAGCAGTAATACAAGTATGCAACAAAGAGCATAAAGAAAATGCCTTAAACTTTATAGATGAAATACTATTTTTAAAAATATGTGGGAAAATACTGCTTGCTTATTATTTTGATTTTTTATATCAGCTTGGAATTAAAGAGGTATTTATTGCTAGTAATGATCCTTTGGATTTAAAGAAGAAGCTTAATACCATAGATACACTCAATTTTGAGATAACATTTATCAAAAGTTACAGCAGTGAAAAATCATATTTAAGAAACTTTGATATCTTCAAAGATGAAGAATTAATAATTATTGAAAATTTTGGTTTTATAAAAAATAATTTCAATCTAATTGACAATACCTTTTTCAATTCATCCCAAAACACCCTCTTTAGAGACAAAAGTTTTAAAATATTTTATATAAAAAATCACCTTAAAAATATTAACATAAATACTTTTAAACAAAAAAACGTATTACATTTAAAAGAAATGACTTCTGTTGAAGATTATTTTCATATTTCAAATCTTATTTTTAAGAATTTAAATGATAAATATTTTTTGCTGGGTTATAACAATGAGAAAGGAATTCTTATTGGAAAAAATGTTGAAATTGAAAGTGGATGCGAACTTATTGCTCCCGTCATTATTATGGACAATGTAAAAGTTTGTGAAAACTCAAAAATAGGTCCGAATACTGTTTTAAACCCCAATGTTTTTATTCAATCACATTGTGAAATAACAAATTCTATTGTTTATGACAATACATATATTAATAAAAATTTGAAATTTGATGAAAAGTTAATTTTAGCAAATGCAATAGTTGATAAAAATAATAAAAAAGTATATAATATTGATAAGAAATTTGTTTCATCAAATTCCCTTCACCTTTTAAACTTGTGACTTAATTTATTTAGTGATTATAGGATTTATTATGGATTATAATACCTTGACAAAAAAAGAACTTATTACAATAATCAAAGAGATGAAAATACAATCCAATGACAATTCCCGAGATATTTTCATATCTAATATATCACATGATGTAAGAACCCTCTTAAATTCAATTTATGGTCATACACAAATTTTATCAAAAAATAAATTCTTAAATGATGAACAAGAAGAGCTTATTGATAAAATTTTAGATGCAAGCACACATATGATAGATTTAATCAATGAAATAATTAATATTAGTAAAAATGTAGGCTTAAAAAAGTTGAACATTAGTGACTTTGAATTAAATACACTTATTACTAATATATATTCTATCTTTGAATCTATTGCTCTTTCAAAAAATATTAAAATAGTACTTAATAATGAATTGCAGCCTGATTTTATTATAAAAAGTGACAAAAATAAACTCTTCTACATTCTTTTGAATATTGTTGGAAATGCAATAAAATTCACACACAAAGGTAGTGTGGTTTTTAATTGTAAAAAAAAGGATGATAACAGTATTTTATTTGAAGTTATTGACACAGGGGTAGGTATTGAAAAATCCATGCAAGAAAAAATCTTTGAGAATTACATCAGAACACAAGAAAGCAATGATTACGAAGGCAATGGTTTAGGACTAGCCATTGCAAATAAAAATATAATAGCCCTAGGAAGTGAATTAAAAATCGATTCCATGAAAAATGAAGGAAGTAAGTTTTCTTTTGTGATTAAATGTGAATCTTCTAAAGAAAATTTTCTTGCTTTCAATAAAGAGGTTTTTGAACTTAAAGAAATAAAATCGCTCAAAAAGAACAATGAACTTTTCATTTTAATAGGCAAAAGAATAGATAAAGAAAAATCAATTCTTGAATCTTATTTAAATTCTAAGAAAATAAAATATGAAATATTTAACAAAGAAGATGAACTTTTAAATTATTTACAAAATAAGTCTGTTGATATGATTTTTCTGGATACGAACCTTGGTAATAATAATTCAATTGATATTGTAAAACATATACAAAAAACAAATAAAAAATTACCTCTTATTGCGCTAACCGCATCTGTTATGAGTGAAGACTTAAAATTACTTAGCCAGTACTTTACAAATTATATAATAAAACCCTATAGTTTCAGTGATATTGAGCAGGCTTTGATTTTTTTTAGTGGTAAAGAATTCGAATTTGAGGATAAAATGAGTATAAGAGTTGCAAATGATTTTATAGTAATTGAGGATGAAGCGTTAAAACAAGACATCCTTAAGTATGCAAAACTAGGACAATATAAAAAGTTATCTCAGATTATGGAAAAAATAAATAATCAGAAATCTAAAAAAGTATTAAAAAAATACCTTAATAACTATAATTTTGAAGAAATAATAAATAAAATTGAAGCAGATGTATTATGAAAAAAACATTAAATAAAAAAATACTTATAATAGACGATGTTTCAGAAAATATCAATGTATTAAGACATATGCTTGATAAACATGGTTATGAATTATTCATGGCTAAAGATGGATTAAAAGGCATTGAAATCGCAAAAAACATCCAACCAGACTTAATACTACTGGATATTATGATGCCTATAATTGATGGTTATGAAACCTGCAAGAATTTAAAAAAAGACAAGAATTTAAAAGATATCCCTGTCATATTTTTATCAGCACTTACCAATATAGAAGACAAAGTTAAAGCTTTTGAAGTGGGAGGTATTGATTATATTCCAAAACCTTTTAATGAACAAGAAGTGATAATTAGGGTCAAAGCACATCTTCAAACAAGTATAATTATTTCTTCTTTGAATAATTTGCTTGAAAAATCTTTTCACGAAATATATACACCTTTAAGTGTCATTCAAACAGGAATTGAGATGCAAACATTAGAGTATGGGACCAGTGAGTATATGGATAGTATTAAAGCAGCAATGATCAATTTAAATGTGGTTTCTGACGATATTTATTATGCTATTAAAAAAGAAATCAGCCCTTTTGATCCCAGATGGTTAGAACTGGATTTATTTATAGAAAAACAGATTAAATATTTTAAACCTCTTGCAAAAACAAAATATATTACGTTTTCATTTGACAATGAAATTGAAAATCCAATGATTTATATAAATGATGTAGAATTAAAAAGGTTACTTTTAAATGTACTATCCAATGCTATTAAATATGCAAGTCCTAATACCACTATAAAAATAAAAGTAAAAAACAGAAATGATAAAATTGTTTTTTCAATTTCAAACCAAGGTAGAATTATCAAAAACAAAGATGAAATATTTAAAAATCTTTTTCAAGAAGACAGCAATCATTTTGGTTTAGGTATTGGATTGGATATCGTTGCGCAAGTATGCAAAAAAAATAAAATTGAAGTTAAAGTTAAGTCTGTCAATAATTTTACAAAATTTAGCTTCATTTATAAAGAAGAAAAATGAAAATTTTATTACTTGAAGACGACTTTTTATTAAAAAAACATATTGAAAAATATTTTACATTAAAAGGTCATGAAATAATTGGTTTTGATGATGGTTTACATATGTTAGACGATGTTAATCTTTATGACTTTGATTTTTTTATTTTTGATATTAACGTGCCAAATGTTGATGGTTTTGAAGTATTGGAATTTTTAAGAGACAAAAAGATTGATTTTCCTGTCATTATGATAAGTGCAATGGTGGATATCTCCAATATTAAAAAAGCCTATGCCCTTGGTTGCAGCGATTATCTAAAAAAACCATTTGAACTCGCGGAATTAGAGTTAAGAATGGATGCTATAATAAAAAATTTTCATTTTAAAGATTACATTGAATTTCAAAATGGATATAAATATGACTTAATTGAAAAGCAGTTATTCAAAGAGAAAAAAATGATTATTTTATCAAAAAAACAAAATGAAATTTTGTATTTATTGATTAAAAATATAGGCAGAGTTTTATCCTTTGATACTATTGCAGATTTTATTTATGAAGATGCTTTTAAAGACATGCATACTATTTCTAGTCATATAAGAGATATAAGAAAACATATCGATTTTGAATTAATTAAAAATGTCCGTGGTGTTGGATATATAATAAAAAAGTAGGTAAAAAGATGAAACAATTATTTACAATTTTGCTTGTTGATGATATAGAACAAAATTTAGACGCTTTATCTCTTATGATTTTAGATGAATTTGATGTTAAGATTGAAGTTTCTAAAAGTGCTCAAGACGCAATTGACAAACTTATGAAAAAAGATATCAATTTAATCCTTACAGATATTCAAATGCCAGATATTGATGGTTTTGAATTTGCAGAATATTTAAAAGGAATAGATAAAATACGAGATATACCAGTGATTTTTATTACAGGTATTTATGATAAAGATGAATATCAACAAAAAGGCTATGATTTAGGAGCCATTGAATATATAACCAAACCAATTAATAATGCATTATTCACTTCAAAATTAAGGGTTTATATCAAACTTTTTGAAGATAAAATTATGAGAGAAAACGAACTAAACCAAAAAAATGAAATAATTATCTATCAGTCTAAAATGGCGGCAATGGGAGAAATGATAAATGTGATATCTCATCAATTAAAACAACCCTTAAACATTCTCTCTCTTTATTGTCAGGATATAAAAAGTTCTTTTGATTTTAATGAAATAAATGAAGAGTTTGTAAAAGATTTTGATGAAAGCACCAAATTTCAAATTCAATTTTTAAGTAAAACTATTGATGATTTTAGAGATTATTTCAACCCAAATAAATTAAAAAAAGATTTTAGTATTGAAGTTTCTGTTAATAAAATATTAAATTTAATGAAAAAACAATTGGAGGAAAATGAAATAAAGATTCTAATGGATATTCAAGAAAAATATATTTATGGTACAGAATCAGAGTTTGAACAAGTCTTAATAAATCTTATTTCTAATGCAAAAGAAGCACTGGTTGAAAATAAAATAATAAAAAAAGAAATACAAATTAAAAGTTTTAAAAATGATGATTGTATTGAATTCTTTATTGAAGATAATGCAGGTGGAGTACCCCATAGTTTAAAGAATAAAATATTTAATCCTTATTTCACAACAAAAGACAAGGGCACAGGAGTGGGTCTTTATATGGCAAGACTTGTCATTGAAGCCAGTTTTGGCTCACACTTAAATGTAGAAAATGGAGATAAGGGTGCAAGGTTTATAATGAATTTTCAAAAAAATTAAAATACTCACACTTACATTAAAAACCAACTAAGAAAAGCCCAATTAAAGTACAGAGTGATTTTGAGGACAAAAGAATCTAAGAAACACTCGTTCTTTTAATTTATGATGTTCTTTCCTTCAATATTATATTTTTATGTTAAAATTTTCGTAAAGTTTTTCAGACATGGATTCAAAAACATCACTCCAAACTCTTGCTGTTTTTTGTCTAAAAAGAGTAGCACTTGGATACCATGGAGTACTTAAGCCTTTATTCCCCCATCTCCAATCTGGAATTTTTTTCAAAAGAATCCAAACAGGTTTATTTAAGGCTCCTGCTAAATGTGCAACAGAAGTATCAGGTGAAATAATAAGATCCATACTTTTCATTAAAGAAGCTGTTTGTGAGAAATCACTTAAGTGGGCACTTAAATCAATAATTTTATCTTCATAAGAAAGTTTTTTAATATCCGCTTTTTGGGATCCTACTTGTAAGGAGTATACATTTATATTCTTAGAATTAATAAAATCTTCTAGGTATTTTAAAGCAAATACTTTTCCTTCATAACTTTCACCTGTAAGCGAAGCACTCCAGCAAATACCTATATTTATTTTGCCTTTTTCTTTTTTGATCTTATATTTTTTATTTACTTTTGTTTGTAAATATGCTTTTGTTTTGGGCAGTTCATTTGTATTTTTCATTTCTAAAATATAAGGCAAACTCATTATTGGTAAATGCACATCAAAAGAAGGAGTTTTTTCACTTCTTGATACTAAAATATCAATTTCTTTTAGACATTTGAATAATTCTTTTAATTCATTTCTACATTTTACTGCTATTTTACATTTAAATTTTTTCTTTAAAGGCACTAAAAAACGAATAAACTGAAGGGAGTCCCCAAAACCTTGTTCACAATGAAGTAAAAGGGTTTTGCCTTCTATATTCATCTCTTTTTTTAGCATGGTTTTTGAAAAGATATCTTTATACTTAAGAAGATGAGAAAACATTCCTTCTTTTTTAAAGCGCCACTCATACTCTTCCCATCCCTTTTCAAACTCTCCTTGCGATAAATACATGCTTGCTAGATCAAAATGTGCATTAACAAAATTGGGATGTAACGATATAGCTTTTAAATACGCTGTTATGGCTTTTTTACTTAAGCCAAGGTATTTATAGGAAGTGCCCACATTACTGTAAGCATGAAAACCTTTAGGATTAAGTACAATAGATTTTTCATGAAGTTGTGAAGCTTTTTTGTAATTAAATGTTTTATTGTAAACATTTCCTAAATTTGTATACGCTCCGGCATGATGGGGCAGTAGTTTAATTGTTTTCTCTAAAGACGCTATTGCTTTGTCGTAGTCTTTTAATTTGTTAAAACACGCACCTATATTACTGTGTAATTCATGATAATTTTCATCAACAGCTAAAGCAATATTAAAAATATTTATTGCTTCTTTATATTTTTTTTCTTTGTATAAAATCACACCCATATTAGTAATAGCTTTTGAAAACTTAGGATTGATTTTAATAGCCATTTTATAAGCTTCTTTTGCTCGTTTATAGTCTTTTAATCCCTCGTATACAATTCCTAAATTATTATAATTCATTGCATTGTTCGGATTTAATTTAAGGGCTTGGATATAATAAGATAAAGCTTCTTTTAAATTTCCCAAACCCTTATTAATATGCCCTAGGTTATTAAGTGCTGCATAATTATTTTTTTCTATTTTTAATATATTTTCCAATAGTTTTTTTGATGTTTTGAAATCTTTTATTTTATATTTATGAATAGCTTCTTCTAATAAATTTTGAACAACTTTATTAGGGCTCATGTCCTTTTTCCTTTGCAGCTTACTTAAATGTAGTCACTTATAAAAATAACGTAATCTAATATCTAAATATATCGTTAATACAAAAACAGTCTTTACATTTATAATATCTAATTTTATTATTAGATATTATTTTTATTCAAAAATTTATATTTACTTTGATATGATATAGAGAGTAAGTAGTACGTTTTACTCTATATTTATAAGGATTTATTATGAAAACTGCTTCTTTAGATAAATTTTTTAATCAAGAATTTGATAAACAGCATTATTTTAAACAAAGTACAAAAGAAATTGTTAAACAACATATTGAGCACACTATTAATCTAAATGAAAGTAAAAACCTTTTAAATAAAGAAGAAAAAGAAGAGCTGCAATTAGATAACAATATTGAATTTACCAAAGAGCTTATTAATGTTTTTGAAAAAGAACAGATACTTGGATTAAATCCAAAGTCACTTTTATCAAATTTATTTCATAAAATCAGAACACTTGAATACAAAAAAACAAGCATTGATGAATTTAAAAAATCAGGAGTTTTGTATTTTAAACTAAAACACTCTTGTGATGAAAAAACCTGTAAAGGCTGTGAAAGCCTAAGCGAGCGTGTTTTTTCTATTGATGAAGATATTAATGAAATTTTGGAGCATACTTGTACTTCTGCTTATTGTAGATGTTTTTTACAAGAAATTACACAGGCACAAGAAGACATAGAAAATGCCTTAAAAAAGAAACAAGAAAATAAGGGGAAAATACCCTTTAAACTAATATTTCTGATTCTTGCACTTCTATCTTTGGCTATTTTCATGAATTCTTAAAGATAAAAGAATTAACTATAATAATTCTTAGTATTTAAAACTAATTAATTATTATACAAATTATCTTTTTAAATCTTAGATAAAATAGTTTATATAACTAATAAATAAGGAGTTTATTGTGAAACTGCATGGAATTACTTTAGATTTTGATGATATAAAAACGTGTGGATTATTACCAGATTTATGTTCTAACTGGGATCATCGTTCAGAAGAATTATCTGAAATTGATGCATTAGCAGAATATTGGGATACAAATATTAGTACAATATTAACACGAACAAATAAGATTATAATTGGAAATATGGGAAATAAATCTATTATTTACTCTGCTGATAAAGAGGCTATTTCAGTAATAAAAGATGTTTTTAAAGAACTTGAGATATCTACAATATCGTATCATGACATTGATCATTATGAACATTATATTACACATGATTATTTTAAGTATTGTTTTCTTCATTAAGAACGTATAAATTATTTTTATCTTAAAATTCATTAATAATGTTTTTAAAAATTATTATTCTTACAATAATTGAAATTTTAGTCCCTGTACGTATTATTTTTGTTTTTTTTCGATAAACTAATTACATTAATTATTACTATGGGCTAAGGAAATCTATCATGTTAAAAAACCTCACAATTAAATCTAAGATACTGTTTATCACCCTCTTTTCACTGGCATTTTTATCTGCCGTTTTGGGTTATGTTTCGGTTAATAAAGCCAAAGAATCTCTTATGAAAAAAAGTTATGATTCTTTACGATCTGCAAGAGATAATAAAGCCAAACAAGTAAAGAATTATTTTGAGCAAAGAATCAAAGACATCAATGTTTTAAGTAAAGGTTCTAATTCCGATGAATTATTATATGATTTGGGAAATCTTTTTGATGATTTGGATGTCGAAGAAGATGAAAAATTTGATGTCAGTATTATAAGTGTTAAAGAAGCAACAGATCCCCATGAAAACTTTTTTCAAAATTTTGTACAAGAGTATGGATACAACGATATCTATCTAATCAATGCAAGTACAGGCCATGTTTTATATAGCGCTTCTAAATTAAGTGATTATGGAAGTAATTTAAAATTTGGTGATTTAAAAAACAGCCCTCTTGCCTTGATTTGGAAAAAAACCCTAGAGAACAAAAAAGCCACTTTTATTGATATGCAAAAATACAGCGTTAATAACAATAAAGCGACCATGTTCCTAGGCGCTCCTCTTTTTCAAGATGAGGAAATAAAAGGAATTATTGTTTTTCAAATTTCAAATAAAGACATTAATGATATTATGCACTTCAGAAAAGGTTATGGAAAATCACAAGAAGATTATTTAGTAGGGCAAGACTTTTTAATGAGAAGTGACTCCTATTTAGATCCAAAAAACCACACGGTACAAGCATCTTTTTCAAACACTGCCTTAGGACAGGTTAAAACAGAAGCTTCACTAGCTGCGCTCAAAGGAAAAAACAATACAAAAATAATCCTTGATTACAATAATAACCTTGTTTTATCAGCCTATGATTCCATTAAAATATCCAAAGACATAAAATGGGCAATATTATCAGAAATTGATGAAATAGAAGTATTAGAAGTACCTCAAGCCTTAGGTATTGAAATTGTCCTTATTGCTTTTATTTTATTAGTATTGATTTCTATTATGATTTACGTACTTATTAATAAAATTATTATTAAACCCCTAAACTCTTTTCAAGAAGGTTTACTCAGTTTTTTTGCTTATTTAAATAAAGAAAAAAAAGAAGTAGAGCATTTAAATATTTTAAGTCATGATGAAATTGGAAAAATGTCCTTCGTTGTTAATGAAAATATCATAAAAACACAAAAAATAATTGAAGAAGATAACAAAGTCATTGATGAAACTATTTCTATTCTTAATGAATTTGAAAAAGGAGATTTATCGCAAAGAGTATCTAATACAACGTCTAATCCTTCTTTGCAAAAACTAAGTTCATTATTAAACCAAATGGGTTCAAATCTTGAAAATAATATAGAAAACATTCTTTTAGTTCTTAAACAATACAGTGAATTTAACTACCACCCAAAAGTAGAAACGAAGGGTATTACCAAACATATCTTAGAATTAGCCAATGGTATTAATTTTTTAGGAGAAGCAAGCATTCAAATGCTAATCGAAAACAAAACCAATGGCCTTACTTTAGATGAGAGTACGGATATTTTATTAGAAAATGTGGACCTACTAAATACAAATGCCAATACCTCTGCTGCTGCTTTAGAAGAAACAGCAGCAGCTGTTGAAGAAATAACTTCAAACATTGTACAAAATTCTCAAAGCATTGCAAAAATGGCTTCTTATGCCAAAGAATTAGAAAACTCCGCCAAAAAAGGAGAAAAACAAGCAGAAGAAACAAGTACTTCTATGAATCAACTTGATGCAGAAGTAAATGCTATTAATGATGCCATTTTAATTATTGATCAAATTGCTTTTCAAACCAATATCTTATCTTTAAATGCAGCAGTAGAAGCAGCAACAGCAGGGGAAGCAGGAAAAGGGTTTGCAGTAGTTGCTCAAGAAGTTAGAAATCTAGCAAATAGATCGGCTCAAGCAGCAGAAGAAATTAAAACACTTGTTGAAAATGCTAAAAACAAAGCAAAAGAAGGCAAAAACATTACTTCTAATATGATAAAAGGTTATGAAGGACTTCAACACAATATTGTAAAAACCATTGAACTTATTAAAGATGTAGAAAATTCAAGTGCAGAACAAAAAACGGGTATTGAACAAATAAATGATGCCATTAATGCTTTAGATCAAAAAACACAAGAAAATGCAGAAATATCAAACAGAACCTATGATGTTGCCAAACAAACAGATACTATTGCTAAAGTAGTTGTAAGCGATGCTAATAAAAAAGAGTTCCCAGGAAAAGATGACGTAAAAGCAAAAAACATGGAAGAAGTACAAGCTTTATCTTCAAAAAATATTGTAAAAACGACAGATACTATTCTTGTGAAAACAAAATCAAGTGTAAAAAAAGAAAGCATTCAAGATAATAATGAAACATGGGAAAGTTTTTAAAATTAATTCCTTAACACTTAACAAACAATTGCATTATATAATATTTAATAATATCAACTGATATTGTAAAACAACAAAAGAAATAAATAATAATATTTATTTCTTTTAAAATTGTTTTATGTATAATAACGTAAAAGGACTATTATGAAAAAATTTGCAAAACTTATATTGCTTTTTTTATTTTTGAATCTTGCTTTAGAAGCAAAAAGTTTAAGAATAAATCAAGAAGAATTAAATAAGAATCTTGATAACTATAAAATTTTAGATACAAGAAGTCAACGATATTATTTAAAAGGCCATATTAAAAATGCCCTTAACTTCCCAATAAACTTGACATATGAACATCAAGAGCTAAATGGAAAAGTAGTTGCACCTAATAAAATGCAAACAATAATCAGAAACTTAGGTCTAAATATAAATGATGAAATCATTATTTATGATAATGGTACCTATTTTGATGCTGCAAGATTATTCTGGACACTTGAAGTTTATGGATTTTCAAATGTAAAACTTTTAAATGCAGGTTATGAACAGTGGCTTAATACAAAAAATCCCATTCAAACAAATATACGAGATATAAAAAAAAGTGACTATATTGTAAGAATCAATAATCAACGTTTAGCTACAAAATTTACAACACAAATTGCTACAAAAAACCCCAATGTTGAAATCGTTGATGCACGTATTTATGATGCATATCTTGGAAAAAAATCTGCGGCAAAAAGATTTGGTCATATAAAATCAGCTTCACATATTGCGGCAACACACAATATAAATTATTCTAATAATTATCAAGTACTTAAAAATAAAAAACAACTAAGAGAAACCTATAAAAGTCTTAATAAAAATAAAAAAGTAGTTGTATATTGTGACATTGGAAGAGTTGCTGCTATGAACTATTTTGCGCTTAGAGAATTAGGTTATGATGTATCTAATTATGATGCTTCTTGGAAAGAGTGGGGAAATGATGATTCTTTGCCTATAACTAATTTGTCAAAATAACGATTATGTGGGCTAAATTTTCACTAAAAATTCAACTTATTTTAATAATGACCTTTTTGGTTATTGTTATTGAAGCTAGTACTTTATTCATAGTTGAGCGTTTGTACAAACAAGACAGAGAACATCTGGCAATAGATCAAGCAAAAACCCTTGTTAAATCCTTGAACAATGATTTATTAAAAGTAATAATAGCTTCTAATGCCGATCAATTCTCAGATATAAATTATCGTTTAACAGGCTTTGAAAATCTTGATGGTTTGGTTGTTTATGACAATGATTCAAAAGAGCTTTATCAATATGAACAAACAGAAGCCATTTTTATGTACCACGATCAACTGGTAAAAAATAAAATATTTTTCACTCAAGACAATTTATATATAAAACAAGATATTTCTGCTGATAATTATTCTTTTGGGCATACTATATTAAATATGAATCTGAAACAATACCAAGAAAGGCAAAAAAGAGATTTGTTTATTATCTTTTTGATTTTTCCTTTTGCATTGATTTTAAGTTTTTTCATATCTTTATATTTAAGTAAGAGTTATACTAAACCTTTTGCACTTTTAAGTCATTCTATTTCTTCATATGATCCTACAAAAGAAGAAATCACTCCTCTAAAAACACAGGCGAAAAATGAAATAAAAGAATTATTCGATGGTTTTAATACCATGATGAAACAAATTTTTACCTCTTCTCAACAACTAATTTACCAAGCCAGTCATGATGAATTAACGGGAACTTTTAATCGTTTTTATTTTGAAAAAGAGCTGAAAAAAATGTTAAGAAGCGATAGTAATCTCCAATATTGTATGTTAAATATTAATATTGATAACTTCAAATTAATCAATGAAACACTGGGGTATCATGCAGGAGATAAACTCTTAAAAATGATTGCTCATTCTTATGCGCAAACCCTAAAAGATGATTCTGTTTTTGCAAGAGTGGATGGAGATCATTTTGTTGTTTTATTAAGTATTAAAACAAAAGATGAATTAAATGAACTCATTGAAAAAAGTGTTCAACTCTTAAGTGATTATCGTTTTGTATGGGAACAAAAAGCCAACAGTGTTAGTTCTAGTATTGGGGTGGTTTGTTTTAAAGCCAATGAATACACACTCAAAGAATTAACAAAAATCGGAAACAGTTCTTTATATACAGCAAAAACTCTTGGAAAAAACACAGCCTATATTTATGAAAAAAATGATGAAATCACTAAACGTTTTGATGCTGAAGTACAAACAGCTTCTAATATTAAAGAAGCTCTAGCAGGAGAAGAAGGTTCAAGATTTGAGCTCTTTGCTCAAGCTATTGTTCCTTTACAAGAAAAAAGTGAAAAGTATTCTTATGAGATATTAATTAGAATGTGGGATAAAGAAGGAAATTTTATTCCACCTGATAGTTTTTTACCTACCGCCAATAGATATCAATTAATGTGTGATATTGATATGTATGTATTATGGACTTATTTAGAAAAAGTAAGTAAAGATAAAAAACATTTAAAAAACTTGCACTCTGTACATATTAACTTAGATGGTGCTTCTTTAAACAACCCTACTTTCCAGAAAAAAATAAAAGAAGCCATTGAGTATTTTGATTTTCCTTGGGAAAAATTGGAATTAGAAGTAACAGAGACCTCAGCTATTGGAAATTTCTCTTTAGCCAATGAATTTATATCTTGGTTAAAAAGTGTTGGCATTGGTTTGGCATTGGATGATTTTGGTACAGGAATGGCCTCTTTTGAATATTTGAAAAGTCTTCCTTTTGATATTATAAAAATAGATGGTTCTTTTATTAAAGATATGCACAATGATCCTATGGATAAAGCAGTTATAAAATACATACATGAAATTGCTACTTTGAAAAAACAAGAAACAGTTGCTGAATATGTAGAAACACAAGAAGATGTAGATGAACTTACAAAAATAGGAATCACCTATGGGCAAGGTTATTTCCTAGGAAAACCAAAACCCTTAAAAGAGTGGTTATAAATCAAAAAGAGAAGAAATCTTTTCTTCTTTGATTTCTTCTTTTTTATCTACTTCATCTAAACAAGAAACTTCGTTAAAAGAAACTTTATTTATTTCTTTTCTTACTTCTTGCATCTTAATATTCGAGCTTTCATATATTCTAAACATTTTATTTAATTCTTGAATATCACTGGAATTTAACCATGTTTGAAAATCTTGTTTTTCTAATACAACTGGCATTCTATGATGTATTTTAGCTAGTTTGGTATTGGCATCACAGGTAATTAAAGCAAGTGTTACTATTTTCATATTTAAATCTTTATCAAACCATTCATCCCAAATACCAGCAAGTGCTAAATACTCATTCTTAGAAGATGAAACATAAAAAGGTATTTTTTCTTTATTTTCTTTTTGCCATTCATAAAACCCATTAATAGGAATAATACAACGTCTGCTTTTAAAAGCTTCACGAAAGGTTTTTTTTTCAAAAATACTTTCACTCCTTGCATTTATATTCATAGAAGTCCTATCCTTAGCCCAAGAAGGTAAAAAACCAAAATGTCCGTATAAATAGTTGCCATTGTTTAAAAGGGCGGGAAGAGCAAGAGTAGGAGCTATATTGTAAGAAGGAGTAAGCTTTTGTACCATATCTAATTGTATTAGATTTTTACAGTCTTCTTTAAAGGGTCTATCATCATATATAACTAAACGGCCAGGCATATTTCTCTTTTTAAAGAATTTTAGCATAATTTCAAAATATACAAATAAGAGAAAGAAGTACAGCTATAAAAGTCACCTATTAATGTTCTTTTTTTACCAAATTAATTATAGTGATAACTTTTAAGCTTATTTTAAAAGAACTTTTAATATTATTTCACAAATTAAAAGGAAACAAAATGATAAAAAAAATAGCGATTACAAGTTTATTAAGTCTAGCTCTTAGTACAAGTCTTTTTTCACAAGAGTTGTATGTAAAATTAGGTTTAGGAACATCTAGTGTAGATTCAAATGTAAAGGGTGTTAATTTTTCAGGGGAATCAATACTAACTCTTGCAATAGGAACTAAAATACAAGAATTTGATATTGAACTTGAATACACATATGAAAAGAATAAGTGGAGAAATGTTGATACTAATGTGAATGGCACTGGCAAAACTAATAATTTAATGATTAATGGCTTTTATAATCTCAACTTAGATTCTGATTTTACTCCTTATGCTGGATTAGGACTAGGTAGTGCTAAGTTTGATAGCGGAGAAAATGATGAGACATATTTTGTATATCAAGCAATGCTTGGAGTAAATTATGCTTTAACTAAAGAGTTTGATTTAGGTCTAGAGTACAGATACAAAGATACAAACTCAGACAATGATTTAAGTTCAAACAATATTTTATTTGTAACAAAATATAAATTCTAAAATAAGATTGTTAAACAATCTTATTTTAAACGCTTCTCTTTTTTGAGGCGTTTTTTAATATCTTTTTGTCTCAATGGTGCAAAATCTTCTTTCACTTTTTTTCTAGCAGCCAATTTTTTTCTAATAAAATATACTATTACTGCTGATATCATCAAAGAAATAAAAAACTCTAACTCAAACATACACATCCTTTTTTTATATTATTGCAATCATAACAGAAACATATATAAATAAAATTATATAAGAATACTCGGATTAACATTCATAAATTATGCTTTCATTAATTTGGCTCTTATATCTTACACCCCAATCGTTTATTTCTATGTAACACATGTTGCAGACAAAAATAAAAAAAATCTCTATAATTAAATCGTAAAAAGCTTAACAAAAAAAGAACAATTGTTTTTACATATAAATCCAGGTGAAATAAGAATTTTTAGAAAATGATTATTTTAAACATTAACTTAAAAAAGGAAAAACAATGAACACGTCAAAAACATTTTTAGAGATTACATTAAAAATAAATGAAACAAACAGAAAAGCAGCAGTAGGAGTTTATACAAAATATAAAGCACCCTTTTTAACGGAAGTAAAAGGTGCAAAATCAAAAGACTTATTAATAAGAAATGAAGATGTACAAGTATTACATGGCTTTGATTCAGTAAATAACGCACAAGCATATTTAGAAAGTAAAATTTTTTCTAATGATGTAGTCAATGAATTAACACCACTATTAGAAGAAAGCCCAGAAATAAGAATATACTCTGTGTTTTAGAGGCTAAAAACCTTTCTTTTGAAGGGTTTTTCTAAAGAACGAGTAACAAAGGTAAATTATGAACAACAATTATAAAAAAAGAGTCTCAATTAATTCAAATACATTAAAATGGGAAGAATTAAAGAATAAAAATGTCTGTAAAAAGATTTTGTCAAAAGAGGGGATAAAAGAAACTGCCCTTATTAAAATAAATAAAAATTCTGTAAAAAATGATGATTCATCTCTAATAAACAGTGTTGAAATATTTGTACTTGAAGGCACGTATATTAATGAATTTGGCTCATTTGAAAAAGGTACTTATCTAAGACTACCCAAAGAAAGAGAGAAATTTGTTTCAAGTGAAAGTTCTTGTTTATTATTTCGCAAAAAAAATTATTTTAGTGATGATGAGCAATGTATTGTTAATACAAATACTTCTTTTTGGTCAAAAGGACATGGAAACTTGGAAGTAATGGGATTAGGGGATAATGCAGCTTTGGTTAAATGGCCCAAGAATGAGCGTTTTGTTTCACACAGTCATTGGGGTGGAGAAGAAATATTTGTATTAAGTGGTATATTTATAGATGAACATGGTTCTTATGAAAAAGGAAACTGGACACGTAGTCCTCACCTAAGTAAACATTTTCCTTATGTGGAAGAAGAAACAATTATTTTTGTAAAAACAGGACATTTAGTATAAGAAAAATGAAATTAGTTTCATTTACATTCAGCATATATCTCTGTATACTATTAAATAAATAAAAGCGAGTTAAGATATGGAAGCATTTGATTTTTTTAGGGATTTAGATAAAAAAGACGTTGATAAGATAAAAGCTAGCTCAAAATATGTCGAAGTAAAAAAAGGTACCATACTGTTTTATGAAGATGATATATGTAAAGATACTTTATATTTAATAGAAGGTAGTGTCAAACTTTCAATTAGTACTTCTACTAATGAATCCATACCTTTATATGATTTTTGTCAAGGAGAACAGTGCATTGTGAATATTGCAAGCACCCTGTCAGAAACAAAAGCAGTTGCAACGGCTGAAGCAAGTAGCGATATTAAAGGTTGGATGATTCCCAAAGAAACAATACAGTACCTTATGATTAACTCAATGAAGTATCAAAAATTTATTTTTTCTATGTTTACCCTTCGATTTGCAGCGCTTACCACCTTAGTAGAAGATATAAAATTTAAAAGACTTGATAGCCGCATACTGGATTTTTTACGCTCACATAAAAGTAATACTATTACCATTACCCATGAACAAATAGCCAATCATTTAGGCACATCAAGAGTAGTAATAAGCAGAGTATTAAAAGACTTAAAAAATAAACAATTCATAGAACTACAAAGAGGTAAAATACTGCTTTTAAAATAAGTGGCATTAACTATTAATTCTAGTTTTAAATTCTAGTTTTGTAAAAACCTTTGTAAAGCTGTGAATTTTATTCTAGTTCAAGGCAGCATTTATTTTTGCTTGCGAGCATACTGTAGTATGTGAGTAAGCAAAAATAAATTCTAACGCAGAAATAGGATAAAAGGCGCAACTTTACAAAGGTTTTTTGGGTTTTTTTGGTAGAATGCGCTATGACTTTAGAAGAAAAACTCAAACAACTTCCAACCTCTGCTGGTGTATACCAATACTTTGATAAAAATGGAAGACTTCTTTATATAGGAAAAGCGAAAGTTTTAAAAAACAGAGTAAAATCTTATTTTAAATTTAGCCCTGTTTTAGCTCCTGCTGAAAAATTAGGTCCTAGAATTTTCAAAATGATTAGCGAAGTAGTTTCATTAGAGTGGATTATTGCACCCAATGAGAATGATGCTTTAATACTTGAAAACTCTTTAATTAAACAACTTAAACCCAAATACAATATTTTATTACGCGATGATAAAACCTACCCTTATATTTATATTGATTATAATGAAGATTTTCCTCGTTTGGAAATCACACGAAAAGTATATAAAGGCAAAAATATTAAATATTTTGGACCTTATTCAATTGGGGCTCGAGATATGTTGGCTTCTATTTATGATTTGGTTCCATTGGTGCAAAAAAAAGCCTGTGTAAAAGGCAAAAAAGCCTGTTTATTTTATCAAATAAAAAAATGCCATGCCCCATGCGAAGGAAAAATAACAAAAGAAGAGTATTCCTCTCTTATAAAAACAGCGCTGGAATATGTATATAACAAAAAAAAACTGATAGTAGAACTAAAACTTAAAATGGAAAAGTTTTCAGAAGAATTTAGATTTGAAGATGCTCTTAAAATGAGAGATAGAATAAAAACCATCAAAAAATCTGAAATTAAATCAGGAATGGATTTAGCTACAAGAGAGAATATTGACTTATTTGCTATTAAAGCAGGACCAAAAAAAGCAGTGGTAGTACGTTTATTTATACGAGAAGGAAAACTAACCTCTTCTTCTTATGATTTTATTAAACTCAATTTTTTAGAAGACAACTCTTCTTTGGATTTAAATGAAGCCTATAGCAGAGCTATTGTAAATTATTATGACAATGAAATACCGATTTTACCAAAAGAGATACTAGTAGCCATTGATTTAGATGAAAAAGAGTATTTAGAAGAATTCTTATATTCTAAATTTAATAAAAAAATAGCTATTATTTCTCCTAAAAAAGATAAAAAATATGCTTTAATGACCATTGCTTTAAACAATTGTAGTGAATTATTACGCTTGGAAGCTACTAAAAGCTCAGAAGATATTTATCTTAAATTAGAAGATTTATTTTCTTTAGAAACGACACCTAATAGAATAGAAACTTTTGACAATTCTCATATGATGGGACAAGCTACAGTTGGTGCTATGGTTGTATGGCAAGAAGGCTGG
Source organism: Campylobacteraceae bacterium (assembly GCA_013215945.1). Classification (NCBI taxonomy): domain Bacteria; kingdom Pseudomonadati; phylum Campylobacterota; class Epsilonproteobacteria; order Campylobacterales; family Campylobacteraceae; species Campylobacteraceae bacterium. The sequence goes on along the minus strand of JABSOM010000003.1, from coordinate 217,330 downwards.
ATTAAAAGTGATTACAGACACTATAATCTGGAAGCAAAAGATGAGTATGGACAAATGAGAGAAGTACTCTTAAGAAGAATTGAATCTTTTGAAAAAAATCAAGCTCCTGATTTATGGATTTTAGATGGGGGATCTACTTTATTAAAACTGGCACATGATTTAATAGCTTCACATGGGGTTAATCTTGAAGCCATAGCTATTTCAAAAGAAAAAATTGATGCAAAGTCACACAGAGCCAAAGGAAGTGCACATGATATTCTTCATTTTAGAAAAAATGAGAAATATATTGAACTGAAACTAAAACCAAGTGACCAACGCTTACAATTTGTTCAACGACTAAGAGACGAATCTCACCGATTTGTTATTTCCTTTCATAAAAAACAAAAAAGAACAGAAGATAAACAAATATCCTTGTTGCAAATCAAAGGAATAGGAGAAGGAAAAGTAAAAAAACTGCTTTCCTATTTTGGAACCTTTGAAGAAATTAAAACAGCAAACTCATTAAAATTGCAAGAGGTTTTAAATAAAAAAGACAGTGATTTAGTATTTAATCACTTTAAATAAGAGAATAATGCTATTCTCTTATTTTCATAGTCATAAAACAGTATTTTATTAACAAAAGGTTTCTTATGTCAAAAATTGTATTAATCAAAGAAAATTATTTTGCAAATTTGCAAATTCTTAGCAATCACCTGGGTTCAAAAGACAAAATTGCAGTAGTTTATAAAGATAATGCTTATGGACATGGTTTATTAGAAATGGCTACCTTAGCAAAAGAGTTCGGTATAACGAAAGCTGTAGTACAATTTTTCAATGAAGCCAAAGTAATAGAATCCCTTTTTGAAGAAATCTTAATTCTTGCTGATACTAATATCCCTACTTATTCACATGCTTTTCACATCACAATCAATGATTTATCTGACATCAATACACTTCCTAAAAACACGAAGGTTCACCTTAAAGTTGACACAGGAATGCACAGAAATGGAATACAGGAAAAGGACATAGAGGTAGCTATTTTAGGTATCTGCAGAAGAAATCTTGTACTTACAGGTGTTTACACTCATCACCGTAGTGCAGACAAATTATCCAGTGATTTTTACTGGCAACGCCGTAATTTCGCAAGAGTTAAAAAAACTGTTTTCACATTATGTGAAAAACTTTCTTTAGCTATTCCTAAGTTTCATTCTGCTAACTCAAGCGCTACTTTTAGAAGTAAAAATTATGAAGATGATTTTGCCAGAATTGGTATTGCTCAATATGGTTACTTAGAAAGCAACAGTGTTTTTAACGTACCCAAGTTAAAACCCGTATTAGAACTCTGGGCAAAAAAGATTTCAACAAGATTATTGAAAAAAGGACAACGTATTGGTTATTCTTCTACTTTCGAAGCTCCTTGCGATATGATGGTATCCAATTATGATATTGGATATGGCGATGGATTTTTTAGATATAACTCTAATAAAGCATATAAGACAGCTCAAGGCTATAATTTGTTAGGTAATGTCTCAATGGATAATATATCATTAGCGTGCGGAGAGAATGAAGTATGTTTGTTTAATGATGTAAGAGAGCTTGCTAAAATTAATAATACCATCTCATATGAAATACTTACATCATTAAAACCTTCTATTAAAAAAGAAATCAGGTGAAACTACTATTTTCTTTTTTATTTATTATTTCTTTTTTGCAAGCAAACATAATAAATAAAAAAGATTTTGATTATTATAAAAAACGCTTAGAAATAAAAGATGTTGAAGCCTATTATGAATTAGGAAAAACATATTATTTAGGAAATGTTGTTCCTAAAAACTATAAAAAAGCCTATTTATACTTAAAAAAAGCTGCCATTTTGGAGCATAAAAAAGCAAAATATAATCTTGGAGTCATTTACTTAAATAAAAATACAAAATATTATAATCCAAAACGTGCCTTTGAAATATTTGATGCTCTTGCAAAAGAAGGACAAGCAGCTGCTTTAAATATGATGGGAAATTTATATACGTATGGAAGAACAGTAAAAAAAGACTATAAAAAAGCCGTTAAATATTATGAAGCTTCATCAAAAAAGAAGTATGAAAAAGCCAATTGTAATCTTGCATATATGTATGCAAATGGAAAAGGTGTTTCTCTCAACTTTGGAAGAGCCCATATTTTTGCAAAAGTGGGTAAAGAGAGGGGTTTATTTATATGCAAAAAAGTTTGGAAAAACTTCTCTTTAGATAAATACCCAAGAGATGATGGTTGGAAGTTTAATTTTTACACCCAACCACATCGCTAATTTTTAGAAGAAGGTTAAAAACTTTCCCATTCTTCATCTTGTTTTTGTTCAATAAAAGCAGTATTATTACCCGCATAGTTTTTCAATTCTTTTTGCATACTATTTGTATTATTTCTACTAACATTTTTTGTTTCAAGTTCTTTTAGCTCAGGTGCAAAAGTAATTTTCGGGCTTGTATTTGAAGGAATTGTATTTTCCAATACAATTTTCTCTTTTCCTATAAATTCTTTTTCATTGGTACTTTGCACAATTTCTTTAGATATATTTGAGGTCCCCATTGCAATATCATAGGTTTCATTTGCTGCACTTGCGATTTGTTGTGTTTGCTGATCTTGTTTGTTAACCGCATCATTAATTTGTTCTATGCCTGCTTTTTGTTCATTAGATGAAACTTCAACTGTTTTGATCAACTCAATGGTTTTAATAATATTCTCATTTAATAATGAATATCCTTCAATCATAGAAGAAGATACTTCTTTTCCTTCGCTGGCTTTGTTATTTGCATTTTGAACCAACGCTTTGATTTCATTGGCAGCTTCAGCTGAGCGTGAGGCAAGGTTTCTTACTTCTTGAGCTACAACTGCAAACCCTTTTCCTGCTTCCCCTGCTGTTGCTGCTTCTACTGCTGCATTTAATGATAAAATATTGGTTTGAAAAGCGATTTGATCAATAACACTAATGGCTTCACTAATAGAAGAAACTTGATTGTTAATTTCATCCATCGCTATCATAGTTTTATTGGCTAATTCTTGACCTTGTTTTGTAGATTGCGTTAAAGAAGTAGCATATTCGCTCATTTTTGCTATTGAATCTGAATTGCTTACAATTGTGGAGGTTATTTCTTCTAAAGCAGCAGCAGTTTCTTCAAGAGAACTGGCAGCTGCCGTTGAATTTTGATTTAAAATATCAACATTGTTTAATAAAGAATCAGAAGAACTGTTTAAAGATAAACCAATTTTTTTATTATAAATTAACATTTCTGTCACCGAGTTTCCTAAAGTATTCACCCCAAGTCCTAGTTTTTCTAAATGTTCTTTCGTTCCTTTTGTATCAACTTTATTCATATAATTATAAGAAGAGTATTCAGCCAAAACATTAAGTACATTGTTTATATTATTTTCAAAATTACTTGCCATTTTATTTAAGAGTTTTGTTAATTCATTTAAAGAAGGATTTGAACTTCTTAGACTAATTCTTTGAGACAAATCCCCCTCTCCTAAATCTTGAAGTACTGTAATGGTTTGATCCATCACATATTTCTCTTCTTCTAAGTCTTTTTGTACTTTTTTAATGTTTTTATTAATAACAATTGACATTTTTCCTATTTCACTGCTTTTATCTTCATGTAAAAGTGATATCTTGGAATCTGTTTTATTTAAATATCTAAAAAAGCTCAATAAACCTAAAGAAAATTCATCTAAAGATTTTGCAATTGATTTAATAAACATACCTGCCATTATTACCACAAAAAGAAAAAAGAAAATGCTTGAAAATAAAATAAGATAAAAAGAAGAATCAGCCAGAGCTTTTTCTTTTTTTATACCCTTAAGTAAAGCGCTAGCTAAATAATCGTCCATCTTTTTTAAAGCATTAATTTTTACAGATATGGTCTCAAACCAGTATAAAGATTTCACTGAAAATAAAGAAGTTCCCAGTGTTTTTAATGCTTGATTAATACTGTCATTATTAGTATAACTATTGTTTGTTTGTTTCATATTCGTAAGAAGATAGGTATCAATTTTATCAATCAAAAAAAGTTCTTCTTGTTTTGTATTTTTAAGTGTTTTGTATTTTTGCACTAAGTTTTTAAAAGCAATATAATTTTTTTTAGCTTGATTTTTAAAAGTTTCATCTTTGCTAATATGGTAAGCATTCATATTATCTACAATACCATTGATAGCAAGTAAATCTTTCATTTTCGATACTAATAAATGTTTTTCCCCTGCTTGCAATAAAACACTTCTAATACTTTCAACTTCTTTTATTTTTTCCGTATTTACGAGTGAATGGTATTTTTCTTTCGTTTTTTCATTTGCATATTGTAAAAAGTTATTCATAAAGGCTTTTTGAGCAGAAATAAGATTTGTAAATTTCATTTTTAAAGCATTTGTAAAAGCATCTTTATTTAAAGCACTTGAACCAACAGCCCTTTCAATACCTGCTCTTTCTTTACTTAATAAAAAGTTGGAATAAGCAGATAATTGTTGAGACAATGCTGAAGAATCGGATATTTTAGATACTTCTATCACGATATTTAATAGTTTTGTATTGATATTTGTATAATAAAACAACGCTTGTCCTAAACTTAATTTAAAAGAAGCTACTTGTTCTCTAATAGAAGGCATTCTATTAATATCAAGTAAAACATCATCTAATAAATTTTTTGTATTTTGAGAAATTAATACCATATCATTCGTATTAATGAAATCATGGTATATTTTTAATTTTTCATTACTTTGTGTAATTTGTTGTTTAAGTTTATTTGAGAAACTAAGCCCCTTGCTCGATAAATATCCAGCAGTATTTCCTCTTTCTTTTTGTGTTTCATGAATTAACGCTGAAATTCTAATGGATAATTCAATACCAGTATTTAAGCGTTTAAGTTTCTCAACCTTAGTATAATCCCCCATAATAGATTTGTAAGCTAACAATATTAAAAAGATACTGGGTATTATTGCCAATAATTGTACCTTTGCTTTTATTGAAATATTTTTAAACATTTTATCTCCTTTTGCACTTATTAATTTTAGTGAGAAAATTTTATATAAATTTAGTAAAATTTACCTTGATTAAAAACAATTATTTTTTAGGTTATTCAAAAAAAAAGCATAAAAAAAGGCTATTTCACGTGAAATAGCCTTTTTAGTAATTATTATTTTTTAGATTTTTGATTGAATAAAAGCATCCATTTCATCAACTATTACTTCAATAGTTCTCTCACCATCAATTTGTTTTAACAAATCTTTGTTTACATAAAATGCTTGAATATCAGCTAAAGGATCAGTAAATAATTTCATTCTATTATTAAAAACTTCAACATTATCATCTTCTCTTACCACTTCTGCATCTGCAGCTCGTCCAAGTACTCTTTGACACGCCACTTCTTTAGATACTTGAACTTCAATAACACTTACTAATTCTACTTCTTTTTCAGTATTTAAGTATGTGTCAAGCTCAGTCATTTGCTCTGCTGATCTAGGATAACCATCAATTACAACAAGAGGTGTTGGTGCATTTTTAATAGCTGTTACAATTGTTTCAATTACGATTTCAATGGGTACTAAATTACCTTTAGATACGAAAGAGTCAATTAAAGCTCCTCGTTCACTTCCACTTGCAACTTCTGCTCTAAACATATCACCTGTTGAATAATGTGTAATGTTCTCGTGTTTTGCTGCAATTAATTCCGCATCCGTAGTTTTACCAGAACCTGGTGCTCCAATAATTAAAAAAAGTTTTTTCATAAATGTTTCCCCTATAAATTTTATTTAATATTAATTATAAATTATGTTTTTGCATTATATCTAAAAGCAACTTATGCTTTAAGATTCGATTTTTTATTTATTTAAATCACTTACAATTTTATAAGTAGTATCAATCATTTTTTTAAGCTCCTCTTTTGTAAAACAATAAGGTGGCATAAAATAAACGACATTCCCTAAGGGTCTAATATAAACACCTTCTTTTAAAGCCGCTTGAAAAATATCTAAATTAATTCTTTTACCATTTTCAAATTCTTCTAACTCTATGGCACAAATCATACCTCTTTGTCTTACTTCTGTAACATTTTTTAGTTTTTTAAATTTTTGCGTTTCATTTTTTATAAAATCTATTTTTTCAAGATTTTTTTCAATAACATTGTCTTTTTCAAAAATATCTAAAACAGCATTAGCAACAGCACAAGCAAGAGCATTACCCGTATAAGAATGAGAATCTAAAAAAGATTTTCCTTCGTTGTAATCGCAGTAAAAAGCATCATAGATATCATTTGTAAATAAAACCAAAGATAAGGGTAAATAACCACCTGTTAAACCTTTAGACGTACATAAAAAATCAGGACTAATATTGGCTTGCTCAATAGCAAATAACGTTCCTGTTCGCCCAAAACCAACAGCAATCTCATCGGCTATTAAAAATACCCCATAATCATCGCAGATTTTACGTAAACGTGTAATATAAGTAGCATCATACATTTTCATAGAACCAGCACATTGTACTAAGGGTTCAATTACAACAGAATTTACTTTTCCTTTATTATCTTCTAGAACTTTTATCATATCAGCAATAGCTTCATCTTCATCAAATATTGCAGGAGATTTAGCATGCAAGGTTTTAATTAGTATGTCTTCATAAATATCTTTATACAAACCCGAATCGCTAACTGCTAAAGCCCCCATAGTTTCTCCATGATAAGAGTTACTCAAAGATACAAATAAGGGTCTTGATTCTCCTTTATTTTTAAAGTATTGAAAAGACATTTTTAAAGCAATTTCAATTGCAGAAGAACCATTATCCGCAAAAAAAACTTTTTGCAGAGGTTCTGGTGTTAAAGCTATTATTCTTCTTGCTAAATCAATAGCAGGTTTATGAGTAAAACCAGCAAAAATAACATGCTCTAAGTCTTGTAATTGTTCATTAATTTTTTGATTAATGTAATCATTGCTATGACCAAATAAATTCACCCACCAAGAAGAGATACAATCTAAATATCTGTTACCTTCAAAATCTTCAATATAAGAAGCTTTTGCTTTTTTTATAGGAATTAAAGGAAGTGTTTCATAATCTTTCATTTGAGAACAAGGGTGAAAAATATGTTTTAAGTCTTCTTTCATTAGAGATGCATTATTCATTATTAACCTTTTGTATTTATATGCGTTTGTAGTTTATTTTATTTTATTTTTTGTAAAAAGAATAAAACCTAAGTTATAAATATTAGCAAGTACCCCGTATTTATAAATGTCATGTTCTATTATTGTAGTATCACTGGTATTTGCGACAGAACGAAGCACATCATAGTCAATATTGGGAGCAGTAAGTGTTTTTGCAATATAGTTTTCTTTAGTAAAAGCAGAAAATTTAGAAAGCTCATGCGCTTTTATAATTTCTTCTTTGATAAGAAAAACAGAAAAATTATATCTTCTTGCAAAATAATCCCATTTAGGTTCAAAAACATAAGCATTGTCTTTTTCACTTGCATCGTAGAGTTTTCTAATGCGAATAAATAAAGAATCAATTTCTTCAATTAATGAAATGTAGTTATTTACATAATATTTTTCATTTCTTTTATCAATTCTTATTAATTCTTTTAAAATATTATGCGAAATACTTATTAAATTTAATGGGTCCAGCCAAATATAGGGATTATTCTTCTTAGAAGTTAAGGGCAACCTTTTTATATTTAAAGAAATATCGACTATTCTAATATTTTTATTATACTTCTTAAATATATCAATAAAGTTGTTTTCATTATTTAATTGAGAGGTCATATACACAGTACTTTTAGAGAGTTTTCTTAATTCAAATTGGGAGTGATTATTGATTATTTTTGAGTTTTTATATAAAGATTTTACTCTTACTTTTCCTTTACCAATTTTTTCAACCAAATATTTATACGGTTCAAGAGTAACAACTACCGTTGTTTTTTGGTAAGAATAAAGAGTATTAACAAGTAAAAAAAAACAAATAAATATTTTAATTAACATTAAATCTCCTCAAAACTAGTAAGTAATATATAGTATATTATTATACAGCACTTAGATTAACTGCCGTATAATAATTAAATCAAAATTAAATAGATTTATCTTCTTTTTTAATTCTTAATGAAAGTTCTTTTAACTGCTCATTGTCAACAGGACTTGGAGCTTGTGTTAATAAACATTGCGCTTTTTGTGTTTTAGGAAAAGCAATAACATCTCTTATAGAATCAGTACCTGCTAAAAGCATGATTAACCTATCAAGTCCTAAAGCAAATCCACCATGTGATGGTGCTCCATATTTAAGAGCATCTAACAAGAAACCAAATTTTTCATTTGCTTCTTCATCAGAAATTCCCATTACTTTAAATACTTTAGCTTGAATATCTTCTTTATGAATTCTAATAGAACCTCCACCTAATTCTGTACCATTAAGCACAATATCATAAGCAATAGATTCAACAGATTCTAAATCATCATTATCCAGATCACTTGGGTTCTTAGGCATAGTAAAAGGATGGTGTAAGGCTTTTGTTCTTCCATCAATTGTTTCAAACATAGGAAAATCAACTACCCATAAAAATTCAAAAGCATCTTTATCAATCATACCATCAATCATAGACGCTAAATACAATCTAAATCGACCCATATAATCCCATACCGTTTTTTTATCCCCTGCTCCAAAGAATACAACATCTCCCACTTCAAGTTTAGTTGTACTTATAATAGCTTCTAAATCAGCTTCAGAAAAGAATTTAGTTAAAGGACCTTTAAGACCATCTTCTTTCATTTGAAAATAACCTAAACCCTTAGCTCCAAATTTTCTAACATATTCTTCAAAACCTTTCATTTGTCTCTTAGAAAATAAAGTATCTCCCTTTGGAACGCGTAAAGCTTTGATTCTGTTATTTTTAGAATCTTTTGCAATTCCTGCAAAGATTTCATTTGTTGAGTTTGCAAAAATATCAATCACATCAACCATAGATAAGTCAAATCTCATATCTGGTTTATCAGAACCATAGTTTTCCATAGCATCGTTATATGTCATTCTTTTAAATGTAGAAGGTACATTTTTCCCACATTTTGTAAATACATCATAAATTAATTTTTCAGCTACTTCTATTACATCTTCTTGAGTACAAAAACTCATTTCAACATCTATTTGAGTAAATTCAGGTTGTCTGTCTGCTCTTAAATCTTCATCTCTAAAACATTTAGCAATTTGGAAATATTTATCAAAACCAGATACCATTAATAATTGTTTGAATAATTGAGGACTTTGTGGAAGGGCGTAAAATTCACCTGGATGAACACGAGAAGGCACTAAATAATCTCTAGCTCCTTCAGGAGTTGATTTGGTTAAAATAGGTGTTTCAACATCTAAGAATCCCAATTCATCAAGCGTATTTCGAGCTTGCATTGCAGCAGTTGAACGAAGTTTAAAGATATTGTATGATTTAGTTGATCGCAGTTCTAAGAATCTGTTTCTTAGTTTGATTTCATCATTTACTTTATCGTCATTAATATCAAAAGGCATAGGTTTAGATTTATTTTCGATAACAAGTTTTTCTAAAACAATTTCAATCTTACCTGTTTTTAAATTAGGATTTTCAAGTCCTTCTCCACGTGCTCTAACAAGACCAGTACAAATTAATACATATTCATCTCTAACTGTTTCAGCATCACTTAATAAAGAAGGATCTGCAACCAATTGAACCAAACCGCCCTTATCTCTTAAATCTATAAATATAATACCACCGTGATCACGTCTACTGTTTACCCAACCTGCAACAGTAACAGTTTCACCAATGTTTTTTTCACTAACTTCTGTACAATAATGTGTTCTCAATTAATCGCTCCCTAAGGCATCTCTTTTAGACTACCTATTAATATAATTAGTCGCGATTATATCGAATTTTTACTTAAAGCCAAAAACTACTTTTCTAAGAGTTCATATCCATATACCGTTGCTCTGTAAAACTTAGGCGTATAAATAACTTCATTATTTACTACAGAATTAGTAATGATATTCCTTGCATTTTGATCATATAAATAATTAATACCTACAAGAATTGAATAATTAACCCAATTGTATCGTATATCAATATCTAATAAACTCAAGGTATCTTCTAGTTTTGCATCAACATTTTCAATTGAATTTGCTGTAATGAAATTTAATCTGTCTTCAAATTGTGTTAAAGAAATAATAAGAGGATTGTAATTTAATTGTGTAGATAAAATAACAGAAGGAACAATATCATAGACCCGTAACTGAGATAAAATAATTGATGTTTTGATAATAGGAGTGTTTAACATCAGCGTTGAACTGTTGATTTTTTTATCTTTTACAATTCTTTTGAAGTTATTTTGATTTCTTTTAATTACTTTTGTAGATAAAATGGAAAAAACATTTTCATTGTAGATTTTATTAAGTTTATTTCCTATAAATGAGTTCTCATAAAAAGTAATATTTGCATCATTTGATAACTTTTGTAAAAGCAAAACTTGATCTTTATATGAAATAGCCCCGTATATAAAAGAATTATTTTTTTCTATTACTTCTTCTTTTAAAACCAAAGGAAAATATATTTTTTTAGTACTTATGCTGTTTATTCCAGAGATTATTTCCATGGCAGATTTGGGATATAAAGCAATTATTGCATCAAAGTCCTTTTCCGCCATTTCATTAAAAACACGCCTAACACTATCTTCATCAATATTAAAAGAATCAAAAGTAGTAATATTTACATTTAAATTTCTAAATAAAAAATAACCCATAACCGTATCAACAGACTTTTTAGCATATTTACCAACAATGCGGGAAGGATAAACAATAGCAACTTTATACGATTTATTTTCATTTTCAAAAAGTTTTTGTATATCTAACAAACCAATTGAACTTGCTTTTAAGAGTTCATCTTTTTTAACTTCTTTGGCTTTTTGCACCTTAACTTCATCATTATTTTTAAGATCAATTCTTGAATCTTTTTCTTTTACAATTATTTCTTGTTTTACAGAACAGCCAACAAAAATAAAAATACTTAGTATAAATATAACTATATTTTTCAAAATTTCTCCATTAGTTTTTTAATTTTTAACATATCATGGTATGCTTCTTTTTTTAAAGATGGATTTCGTAATAAATAACTTGGATGATAGGTACACATAGTATCAATTCCATTGTATTTTAAAAAAACTCCTCGTATTTCATCAAAATTCTCATTATCATTAAATAAATGTTTGTGGGCATTTTCTCCCAAAAGAACTAATATTTTAGGTTTTAATATACTCAATTGTTTATGTAAATAAGAGCTACATGAAGAAACATCATCACAGGTAATATTTCCTTTAGATGATTTACATTTAACAATTGCACTTAAATATACCTCTTCTTTTTTAACTTCTAAAACACTTTCTATCATTTTAGCTAAAAGTTCAGAGTTTTTGCCCCAATAATATTCTCCATGTGAATCTTCAAAAGAATTGGGTTCATCGTATAAAAAAACAACATCACTGTTAATATTACCAATACCAAATAAAACATTTTTTCTGCTCTTAGAAAGGGAACATAAATGGCAGTTATCAACAATATTTTTCAATTCATTTAAATTATTTGGAAGTTTTTGTGTATTTTCTAAATTTATGGATAAGTTAATATTTTCACAATATTCAAAACCAAGTGATTTTAAAAAATTTAGCTTATATAAAATATTATTCTTATTTCTTTTTGTCATGTGTGATTGTACAAAAAAAGCCCTTTTATCTTGGATAGAAAAAAGGGCTTTTTTTAATTAGTCAATAGTTCCACTAGACATAACGATTTTATCACGTCCTGATTCTTTTGCTTTGTATAAAAATTTATCCGCAGCCATTATAGTTTCTTCTGAGGATTCATAGTCTTTTCTAAAAGTAACTCCGGCTGAAAATTTTACTTTAATCAAATCATCTTTATATACAAAAGAATTATTAGAAATAATATTTTTAACTCTTTTGACATACTTGATAATTTCTTCTTCTTTTTTATAATGCACCAAAACGACAAATTCTTCTCCCCCATAACGTGTTACAACATCATCAACCCGTGTAAGTTTATTCAATAAAGAAGCAAAATTCTTTAAGATGGTATCCCCACAGTCATGTCCATATTTGTCATTGATACTCTTAAAATGATCTAAATCATAGAATACAATAGCATATTGAGAATCAAAAATATTGTATTCATTTTCAATCTTTATAATTTCATTTTCAAAAGCACGTCTGTTTAAAACGCCAGTTAAAAAATCCGTAAATCTTTCTTTGTTTAAAGTAGATAAATCATCTTCTAGTTTTTTAATCTTTTCTTCTAAAACACTGTGATTTTCCTGACCCTTAATTAAATCAATTTGATTTTTAGCAAGTGAATTTTCTAAATTACTAACCGTTTGAACCAACTTAGAATGAATTGAAACCAATTCTCTACTTGATTCGAAGGACAAGTCTAAACTCACTAATTCGTTCTTAATACGGTAAATTTCTTCATTTGTATCACGACTTTGAATTAATGATTTGTTTAAATATACTCCAATTAAAGCCAATATCTTTTTAATATCTTGTGTTTTAGTGCTTAAAATATTTTTATCCAAACGAATTCTTTTTTTACTTAAAATGTTTAATTCATTAATGGAAGCGTTTTGTGTTAATTTTTTAGGGTTTTTTGATATTTTATTTACAATACTTTCTATTTCATCAAGAAGAGAATTGTCTAAAGAAGGACTCATAATAAGTTTAAGATGTTTTAAAAATCTTGAGATATCATTTGAAGATATCCTTTTTAATAATAATTCGACTAATTCATAATAAGTAGTGATTTTTTCTTTTCGTACAATATTTTTTTCATCAGCACTTAGAGATGTTAAAATTGTATTTATTGTTGTAAGCTCATCTGCTCCACCATTAATATGTGCTTGTGCAAAAAATTCTTTTTCATAAGCTTTTGGAGTTACTGGTGTTTTATTGCTTTTTAGTACTTCTAGGGTATTTTTGATAATAGGTACAATATCATTCATTTTAGTCTTTCATTTAATAATAATAATTTGTTTGTATTATATCATAAAAGATTTTTTCTAATGATTTTTAGAGAAATAAAAGGAAGTTTCCTTCCTTTTATTTATTTATATCTGTGAGTAATTCTACCCTTATCCAATGAATAAGGTGTAATTTCTACTTTAACTTTATCAGCTGGCAAAATTTTAATATAATGCATTCTCATTTTTCCTGAGATATGACATAATACTACGTGAGAATTATCTAATTCAACTTTAAACATTGCATTAGGTAAGGCCTCAATTACTTTACCATCTATTACTATAACATCATCTTTTGACACATTTTTTCCTTTTAGACTTTACTTAAGATTTCAGCTCTACCGTTAATAACAGCAACTGTATGTTCATAATGTGAACCTCTAAGACCATCGCTTGAGACAACATCCCAGTCATTATCTAAAATAACAGGTTCATTTTCTTTTTGACAGATCATTGGTTCTAAACAAAAAACCATACCATTTTTTATTTTAGGTCCTGATTTTGCAGATCCTGATTCTAAATAATTAGGAATCTCTGGATCAGTATGAGGTTGTTTTCCAATACCATGTCCGCAAAAACGCACTAAAGGAATATAACCTCTACCTACAATAAAATCTTCTATTGCTTTAGATAACTCTTTAAATCTCATTCCATCTCGAATAATATCAATAGCGTGATACAAAGCATCTTTTGAACAAGCAATCAAGGCTTCATCTTCTTTTGATATTTTTCCAATAGGCATAGTAATAGCTGCATCTCCATACCATCCATCAATTTCAGTTCCAATGTCAAGTCCAAGGATATCCCCTTCTTTAACAACAGTATCACTAGGAATACCGTGTATTATAACTTCATTAAGTGAGGTACAAACAGCAGCAGGAAAACCGTATAAACCTTTAAAAGAAGGACGAATCCCACGATCAGCTAAGAATTTATCACCCATAGCATCAATTTCTTTTAAGGTCATACCAGCTTTTACATTTGAAGATAGATATTCTAGAGTCTGCGCAACAGCCCGAGAGGCTGTGCGTAGTTTTTCAATTTCATGTGGTTTTCTTAAAATTATTGACATAATTTATAGTCCAACCGCACTTAGTGTTTCATATTTATTTGAATACTGTTGAGCTTCGATTTTTCTCATTGTATCAATTGCAACTTGTACAACAATAAGAACGGCAACACCACCAAAATAGAATGGTACTCCCATAGCTTTAACAATCAACCAAGGAAGTGTAGAAATTAATCCTAAATACACAGCTCCCCAAACAGTTAATCTTCCAGCTACATCATTTAAAAATTCTGCAGTTGATGTTCCAGGACGAACGCCTGGGATAAACCCACCTTGTTTTTTTAAATTGTCAGCAATATCTTTTGCATTGAAAGTAATTGATGCATAAAAGAATGCAAAAAATACAACAAACAAAAACATAAATAAATTAAAAGTATATGAAGCAGGACTTAAATAATCAGCGATTATCAGTAATGTTTCATTTTGGCTTCCTTGCAAAATAGTTGCAGGGAACATTAAAATAGCTGAAGCAAAAATTGCGGGAATAACACCTGCTAAGTTTACTTTAATTGGAATATAGTTCATTATTCGCTTGTTTTGACTTGCCATCATAACTTTTCTAGAATAAGAAACAGGTACTCTTCTTTCACCTAGTTCAACATAAATAATAACTCCAACAGTAGCTAAAATTATAACAACAATTGCAAGAACTGTTAAAAAGTTCATTTGACCATTATTTACTAAATCAATTGTACCACCAATAGCAGAAGGAATTGCAGAAACAATACCTGCGAAGATGATTAATGAAATACCATTACCAATACCTTTTTGTGTGATTTGTTCACCAATCCACATAAGAAGCATAGTTCCAGTTAACATTGAAATTGCAGAAACTGCAATAAAAGTATCCATATCAATTGAGATTGCACTTTGACCTGCTGAACCTGTTAATGAATTTAAACCCATTGATACACCAATAGATTGAATTAACGTAATTACAATAGTTGTATATCGAATGATTTGCATATATTTTTGCATACCATCACGTTCTTTTTTCATTTTTCCTAAAGCAGGAAAGGTAGCACTTAAAAGTTCCATAATAATTGAGGCTGTAATATAAGGCATAATACCAAGTGAAATAATACTTAATCTCTCTACTGCATTACCACTGAACATATTAACTAATCCTAAAGCGTTGTTTGAATTTGCATCAAAAAACTCTTTTACTACGTCAATATTAACTCCAGGAACTGGCACATATGCCAGTAACCTGTAGAGAAGAATGAAACCTAATGTAATAAGAATCTTATTTATTAGATCTTTATTCATAACTATTTACCAGTTGTTGTAACGTTATCGTCTTTAATTTTTGAAGCTAAATCTTTTGCAGATGCTCCAACCAATTTAACTTTTGTTACAGATTTAGACAACTTGTACACAGCTTTAATTGTTTCCATTGTAATTTCACTCAAGTTTGCAACTTGAGTTACTTTTTCAACGTTGATTGAATAAGGTTTACTTACTCTAGAAAAGAATCCAACTTTAGGAAGTCTTTTTTGAAGAGGCATTTGACCACCTTCAAAATGTCTCTTAATTGAATATCCAGATCTAGCTTTTTGACCTTTATTTCCTCTTGCAGCTGTCTTACCCGTTCCCGAACCTTGACCTCTACCTACTCGTTTAGTATTTTTAGTACTACCAGCAGCTGGTTGTAAATTATTTAATGCCATCATCTATCCTTTGATTCTTGCTAATGCTTCAACAGTAGCTTGTACAAGGTTGTTAGGATTATTTGAACCTAAAGATTTTGCGATAATATCTTTAATTCCAGCAAGCTCAAGAACAGGTCTAGTAGCACCACCTGCTATTAGTCCAGTTCCCGCAGATGCAGGTTTTAATAAAATTCTTGAAGCATTGTATTTATGCTCAATATCGTGTGCAATAGTTGTACCTTTTAAAGATATTTTAACAAGGCTTTTGAAAGCGTCATCTAATGCTTTTTTAATAGCATCAGGAACTTCTTTCGCTTTACCAGTTCCAAAACCAATAGTACCTTTTTTGTCACCAACAACAACTAAAGCAGTAAATCTAAAACGTCTACCACCCTTTACAACTTTTGTAACTCTACCAATATTAACAATTGCTTCTTCGAAATCATCTTTATTAATTGCCATCATCAACCCTTAAATTTTGATACCATTATCTCTTAGTGCGTCAGCAAAAGCTGCTACTACACCGTGATAAAGGTAACCGTTTCTATCAAATACAACTGTATCAATCTTAGCAGCTTTTAATGTTTTAGCAAATTCTGCTCCAACTTTAACTGCATTTTCTTTATTAACACTTAAGTTTAACGTTTTTGAATGAATTGAAGCTAAAGTAACTCCATTAACATCATCAACAGCTTGTGCACTTAAATATTTATTCGATTTAAAAATTGTAAGTCTAGGAAGTACAGCTGAACCAGAGATATTACCTCTAACTCTTCTTTTTCTTCTTAATCTTAACGAATTCTTTTTTGCTATGTCTTTTGCTCTACTCATTATTTACCCTTACTTCGCAGTTTTTCCGGCTTTTCTAACGATAACCTCGTCAGTATACTTAACACCTTTACCTTTATACGGTTCTGGTTTTCGGTAGCCTCTAATAATTGCAGCAGCTTGACCAACTAGTTGTTTGTCAGCACCCTTAACATGGATTAAATTTTTCTCAACAGAAATATCTAATCCCTCTGGAATATCATAATTAATAGGATGAGAATATCCTAATTGTAATTCTAATACTTTACCTTTAACAGCAGCTCTGTACCCAACACCGTTGATTTCTAAAGATTTTTGAAAACCTTTGTCTAATCCAGTGATTGCGTTGTTTAATAATGCTCTGTATGTTCCCCAGAAAGCAGAAGATTCTTTTTCTTCTCCAACTTTTCCTAAGTTCACTTCATTATTTTCAATAACTACAGTAACTCTGTTATGAGTTTCTACTGTTGATACTTTATTTCCTTTTTTTACAGAAATAATAGAACCCTCTACAGAAACTTCAATTCCTGCAGGAATAGCGATAGTTTTTTTACCAATTCTTGACATATTCTACCCCTACCAAACTGTACACAGTACTTCACCACCAACTTTAGAAGCAAAAGCTTCGTCGTTAGCAATAACACCCTTGTTTGTAGAAACAATGATTGTACCGTATCCGTTTTTAAAATGTTTTAACTCAGAAGATGACTTATAAACTCTTCTTCCAGGTTTAGAAACTCTTTTGATTTCGTTGATAACTGATTTCTCATTATCATCGTACTTAAGAGTTACTTTAATTGTTTTTTTGTTGTTTTCACCATCAATAACTTTAAAAGAAGTTATATACTCTTTACTTTCTAACACTGTTAAAACGCCTACAACTGTACCAGAATGCAAAAGAGTTGTTACTTCTAACTTTCTCAATGCTGCATTTCTTAGTCTAGTTAAAGCATCTGCGATCATATCATTCATCATAGCTTTATTTCCTTACCAACTAGCTTTTCTAACACCAGGTAATAAACCCTCGTTAGCCATTTTTCTTAAACAAATTCTGCAAAGACCGAAATCTCTGTATACTGAATGTGGTCTACCACAAACTGAACATCTTGTGTATGCTCTAACAGCGAACTTAGGAGTTCTCTGTTGTTTAGCGATCATAGATTTTTTTGCCATACTACGCTCTTCCTTTACTAAATGGTACACCAACTAATTCTAATAATCTGAATGCTTCCGCATCGTTATCAGCAGAAGTTGCAATAGCAATATTCATACCATGTGTTTTAATAATATCATCATAAACAACTTCTGGGAACATTAATTGTTCTTCTAATCCAAAGTTGAAGTTACCATAACCATCAAAACCATTTCTATTAAGACCTCTAAAATCCTTAACTCTTGGTAATGCAACAGAACAAAGTTTGTCTAAGAATGCGTACATTTGTTCGCCTCTTAAAGTAACTTTAATTCCTACAGGATAACCTTCTCTTACTTTAAAACCAGCAACTGATTTTTTAGCAATAACTTTAACTGCTTTTTGACCAGCAATTAAAGAGATAGTATCTTGAATATTTTGCATTAATTTAGAATCTTTCATTGCTTCACCAGCACCCACAGAAATTACAACTTTTTCTACTTTCGCAGTTAACGTTTTATTCTTAGGAAATTCAGTTTCTAAAACAGCTTTTATCTCTGATTTATATCTTTCTAATAATCTAGATGCCATCTTATTCACCCTCTACTTTTACAACATTAGAGATATCAATAGGCATCTCTTTGTTAACAAATCCACCGTTAGGGTTTTTGTCTTGATCAGGTTTAACAGTTTTTTTAGCTACTTTACAATCTTTAACAATTACTTGTCTAGATGCAGGCATAGAAACTAAAACTTCTCCTGTTTTACCTTTATCATCACCAGCGATAATTTTTACAATATCACCTTTTTTGATTTTTAATTTATTCGCCATACTATAGTACCTCCGGAGCAAGTGAAACAATCTTCATGAAGTTTTTGTATCTAACTTCTCTAGCAACTGGTCCAAAAATTCTTGTTCCAATTGGTTCTCTTTTTGCATCAAGAATAACACCAGCGTTGTCATCGAATCTGATTAAAGAACCATTTTCTCTTTGAATCTCTTTATGAGTTCTAACAACTACAGCTTTAACAACTTGACCTTTTTTTACTTTTCCATTAGGGATAGCTTTTTTAACTGATGCAACAATAACATCACCAACAGAAGCATATCTTCTTTTAGATCCACCAAGAACTTTGATACACATAATTTCTTTTGCACCAGAGTTGTCAGCTACGTTTAGTCTTGTAAAACTTTGAATCATTACTTAACTCCTCTTTTAAGGATAGTATTTAATCTATAAGATTTACTTTTAGATAATGGTCTACATTCTAATGCAGTAACAGAATCACCTAAAGCTAATTCATTTTTTTCATCATGAATTAAATATTTCTTAAATCTTTTCACAGTTTTGTGATATTTAGGATGCATAACAGATCTAGTAACTAATACAGATGCAGTTTTGTCTCCAGAAATTTTTACCACTATACCTTGAATCTCTTTTTTAATTGCCATATCATAGATCCTTAGTTAGCTTTTACTGCAGTGATTGCTGTTTGAATTCTAGCTAAATCTTTTTTAGCTACTTTTAATTCAGAAGTATTCGTTAACTGCATAGTTTTTAGCTTAGCTTTTAATTCAAAAAGAAGCACCTTATTTTCTTTTAATAACCCGTTTAGTTCTTCTAAACTTTTTTCTTTTAAATCAGAATAAATCATTTTCACTATCTCTTGTAATTATTTTACTTTTGAATGGTAACTTGTGTCTAGCTAAAGTTAAAGCTTCTCTTGCTAACTCATCACTTACACCAGCCATCTCAAAAAGAATTCGACCAGGCTTGATATTCATAACCCATTTATCAACAGCACCTTTACCTTTACCCATTCGTGTTTCTAAGGGTTTAGCAGTTAAAGGTTTGTCAGGGAATACCATAATCCAAACTTTAGCTTGTCTTTTTACTTTTCTAGTCATAGAAACCCTAGCAGCTTCAATTTGTCTAGAATCAATTCTACCATGTTCAGTAGCTTTAAGTCCGATATCACCGTATGCTAAAGAGAAACCTCTTGTCGCTTTACCACGATTTCGTCCCTTCATCATTTTTCTAAATTTAGTTCTTTTAGGCATTAACATAATTAGTTACCTCTTCTCTTCTGTGGTCTTCTTTTTGGTTTAGAAGTATCTTCAGCTTTTTCAACAGGAACGCCTTTTGCAAGAACCTCACCTTTGAAAATCCAAACTTTAATACCAACACAACCATAAGTAGTGTGACCTTCAGCAAAACCATAATCAATTCTAGCTCTTAAAGTATGTAAAGGAACTCTTCCCTCTAAATACCATTCAGTTCTAGCCATTTCAGCTCCACCAAGTCTACCAGCTACTTGTACTTTAATACCCTTAGCTCCAGATTTGATTGCATTTTGCATAACTCTTTTCATAGCTCTTCTAAATGCAACTCGTCTTTCTAATTGTTGTGCAACATTTTCAGCAGAAAGTTGACCAGATAATTGAGGTTTTCTTTCTTCTTTAATATTTACAGCAATTTCTTTACCAGTAAGTGAAGCTAATTTAGCTTTAAGTTTTTCAACATCCGCACCTTTTTTCCCAATAACAATACCAGGTCTAGCAGCAACGATTGTAACTCTAACTTTTTTAGCAGTTCTCTCAATTATTGTTTGAGCGATTCCAGCATAGTATAATTCTTTTTTAATGAATTTTCTAATTTTGTCATCTTCAGAAACATTAGCAGGCATTTTTTTGAATGAAGGAAACCATCTAGAATCCCAGTTTCTATTAATACCAAGTCTTAAACCTATTGGATTAACTTTTTGACCCATTACTTGTCTCCTTTTGGTGCTGCAGCAACTTCAATAAAGATATGCGCAGTTGGTTTATGCTTTGGAGAAGCACTACCTCTAGCTCTTGGAGTAAATCTCTTAAGAACAGGAGCTCTATCAACTCTAGCAGAAACTACAATTGCGTCTTCAGGTTCTAAACCAGCATTTGCAACAGCAGATGCGATAACTTTAGAAATGATTCCAGCAGCTTTATTAGGAGTAAATTGTAATGATGCAATTGCAAATTCACAATTCATACCTTGAACTTCTCTTGCTATTAATCTAGCTTTAAGAGGTGCAATTCTGATAAACTTTAACGTAGCTGTGTGGCTTTTATTGATACCAGCAGCTTTTCTTTCAGTTTTAGTTAATTTTTTTGCTTTTTTGTGTTGTAATATACTCATATTAACCTACCTTCTTCTGAACAGAACCTTTATGGCCCTTAAATGTTCTAGTTGGTGCAAATTCACCTAATTTATATCCAACATGATTTTCTGTCACGTTAACAGGTACGAAATTTCTTCCATTGTGAACTGTAAAAGTTAGTCCGATCATGTCTGGTAATACCATAGATCTTCTTGACCAAGTTTTAATTGGTTTCTTATCACCTGATTCAATAGCTTTCATAACTTTTTTGATTAGGTGAGCGTCTACAAATGGACCTTTTTTTATTGATCTAGCCATAGTTTACTTCTTCTTTCTTGAAATGATTAGTTTATCACTAGCTTTTTTCTTTCTAGTTTTATAACCTTTAGTTGGCATACCCCATGGAGTAACAGGATGTCGTCCAGAGTTTGTCTTACCTTCACCACCACCATGAGGGTGATCAATCGGGTTCATCGCAGATCCTCTTGTTTGAGGTCTTTTTCCTAAGTGTCGAGAACGTCCAGCTTTACCAATTACCATGTTAGAATAATCTTCATTTCCAACAATACCAATAGTAGCAATACAAACACCAAGAATTTTTCTCATCTCACCAGAAGGTAATCTTAAGATAACATACTTGTCTTCTCTACCCATAATTTGAGCATATCCACCAGCAGAACGAGCAATTTGCCCACCTTTACCAGGTTTCATTTCAATATTATGAACCATAGTACCAACAGGGATACTAGTTAATCTCATTGCATTACCAGGAAGAATATCTAAACCAGACTCTTGAGCCATGATTTTAGTTCCAACAGATAAACCTGAAGGTTGTAAGATGTATCTCTTATCTCCATCAGCATAAGTAATTAAACAAATTCTACAGTTTCTGTATGGGTCATATTCAATAGTTGAAACAGTTCCCTCTACACCAAACTTAGATCTTTTGAAATCAATAATTCTGTATAGTTTTTTAGCACCTGCTTGTTTATGTCTAGAAGTGATTCTACCGTTACTATTTCTACCAGCATGAGCTTTTACTCTTTTAAGTAAAGATCTAACCGTTGGTTTAGAAGTAATATCAGAAGTATCCATTACAGTCATAAATCTTCTTGAAGGTGTTATTGGTCTAAATTTTTTAATTGCCATTCATAATCCCTTAAGCTGAAAGGTTCGCTATTTCAGCGCCCTCTGGTAGTGTTACATAGAATTTCTTGAAATCTGGACGTGATCCTAGTTTCCCTTTAAATCTTTTAACTTTACCTTTTTGTCTTAAAGAGTTAACTTTTGTAGGTGTTACACCAAAGTACTCTCTAAACACTTCTTTTAAACCATTCTTAGTCATTCTAGGACTAGTTTGAACAACGATTACACCACTTTCTTGTAATTCAATTGTTTTCTCTGTATATAATATTGCTTTAATATCTGTAATATCAGCCATCTTACGCCTCTTTTGTTAATGCTTCAAGCACTGATTTTTCAATTAGTACTGAGTGATATGCAGAAATCAAATAAGCGTTAACTTCTTGTTTTTCTATCATATAACAATTCTTAATGTTTCTAAACGCTAAATAAGTATTTTCGTCAATTGAATCAACAACGATTAATACGTCTCTTTGGTTTAATTTAGCCATTACTGCAACAGCATCTTTAGTTTTACCAGACTCAAGTTTAATTGAATCAACAGTAAATAAAGAACCATTTTGCCCTTGTGCATTTAATGCAAAACTTAAAGCCAAGACTTTTTGTTTTTTATTAACTTTTTGAACATAGTTTCTTTTTTGAGGTCCAAATGCTTGTCCCCCTCCAACGAATAAAGGTGATCTTAATGATCCCCATCTAGCTCCACCAGAACCTTTTTGTGCTTTAGGTTTTCTACCACCACCACGAACTTCTGATCTACCTTTTGCTCTAGCAGTATTAGCTCTACAAGAAGCTAAATAAGACTTAACATAAAGGTATAAGTTATGAGAGTTAATCTCTGCATATTTAGCAGGTAATGTAATATCACCAGCGTTTTCAAATTTGTCGTTTAAAATTAATGCTTTACTCATTTAGCAACCTTTACTTTACCTAATCCGCCGTTTGGTCCAGAAATAGAACCTTTAACAACTAAGATACCAGTTTCTGCATCAAATGAAACAACATCATTTCTAACAGATACAGTACAATGACCATAATGACCTGGCATTTTTTTACCACGCATAACTCTACCTGGCCACTCAGCATTACCAATAGAACCAGTCGTTCGACCCATTCTATGACCGTGAGATGCACGACCACCTGCAAAGTTCCATCTTTTAACAACACCAGCAAAACCTCTACCTTTAGAAATAAAAGTAGATCTTAATAACTTAGCATCATTTAAAACAGATACATCTTGGTCTCCAGCTTCAGTATTTGCTACAGCGATTGTTGCAAATCTATTGAACTCTTTTGATAAGTTGTATTTTTTTTGTTGACCTTCAATAGCTTTATTGAATTTTTTACCGTTTGCATATGCAACGATTGCGTCACCGTTTTCTAGAACTGCACACACTTTTGTATCAAGAACTCTTAAAAGTGTAACAGGAACAGCAGGAACTGTAACAGTTCTACTCATACCGATTTTCTGTACTATAAATTCCATATTTTACCCTTTCCTATTCTTGACCCATAGATCTAACTTCAACATCTACTTCAGGAGCTAGGTCTAATTTCATTAGTGAATCTACTGTATCTGGAGTCGCAGAAACGATATCAATCATTCTTGAGTGAATTCTAATTTCGAATTGCTCTCTTGAACTCTTATTAACGTGAGGACCTTTGATAACAGTATATCTTCTGATCTTTGTTGGTAAAGGTATAGGACCTCTCAACTCAGCACCAGTTCTTTTAACAGCTTCTACAATTGAAGCAACACTTCTATCTAAAACTCTATGATCATAAGCTTTAAGCTTTAATCTAATTTTTTCCATTTTTTTCCTTTAAAGAACTCGTTAGATCTACGTAAACGCACCCTAACCACATTTTATGGACGCGGATTATAACTTATTTTGGGTCTAATGTCAAGAGTTATGGGCTTTGTCTAAAAGATAGTACCATTTTACTTCCTTTTAATAAGGATAGGTATTGCTTTTTTAGAAAACTTATTCACAGTTGTGATTAAATTGATTTAGGAGACGTGAATACTAGGTGAATAGATGAAATAATTCACTTTTCATCCTTATTAGAAGGAATGTAAAAAAAATTTCAGTAAATAAATGCATTAAAATTCTTTTTATATCCGTATATTTATTGATTTTAAAGAATATTTTTAATATTCTAAGAATTAGAAGGAAGTACATGATTGAAAAAAAACAGGAACTATCAAATGAACAAGGATATAAAAAGTATTCTTATTTTAAAATATCCAAAGCATTAGAGAGTTTATTAAAAAAAGAGTATTTTTTATATAATACAAAAACATTTGATAAACATGAAGAGCTTGAAGCTTTATATAAAAAGAATTTTTACGATAAATACGATGAAAGTGCAAATTCTATGGTTTATGAAAAATATATTAATAATGAGAGTTTTAAAAATAAAGCCTTATTTATATATGCAATAATTGATTTTGATAAATACAGTAATTTTGTAAAAAACAATAAAGAAATAAAAAACCCAAACGACTATACATTGGAGTACAGTATTCTGGATTCTAAAGATGTTAAAATAAATATCTATAATTTAAATATACTAGATATATCTTTCGTATTTTAAGGAAATAAAATGAGTGAAATAAAAGAAAAATTACAAACAGCAATTAAAGAAATGATGGTACCAGAAATCCAAGGTTATATTAAAGAGTTAAATACTTTAGTAAAAGATGAAGAAGACAGCGAAGATGATTTAAAAGCATTAGAGGAGATGTATGGTCTCTTAGAAGAATTAGAAAGTATACTTTTAGCTATTGAAGATAATAAAATCACCGATGAAGAAGCAAGTGAAGTTCATGATAATATTTTAAAACTAATGGAAGAAAGTAAAAACCACTAGAAAATAATACTTCTTACTTTTTAAGTATGATTAATCCTTCTAATTAAAGAAGGATTGGCAACGCTGCTTTATAACCCATTCCATAAATATTTTTAATATCTAATTCTGGAACCTTATTTCGTAAACGAGATATGACATTTTTTAGATTCTTGATATCCGCATTAACGTTCATATCTTCAGCCCAAATTCTTGAGATAAGTTCATTTGCCGTATATATTCTCCCATTATTATTTAAAATGGTATCTACTAAAATGATTTCTTTTTTAGTCAGATGTATTATTGTATTATTATTTGATAACTTTTTTTGCTCTTTATTCCATATTAAGGCATCCGTGATTTTTATAATACTAATATCTACATCTAAATTATTATAATAGATTTTGTGACTTATTATTAAGATATCATCTAAGAAACTAGAGTAATCAATGGGTTTTGTAAAAAAATGCTGTATACCTAGATTAATAAGAGGCAATAAATACGTAAATTCATTTCGTGCAGATAAAATAACCACTATTTGTTCTTTATTGATTTTATACATAGCATCTACAAATTCTATTCCATCACAGTTAGGCATTTTTATATCTGAAATAACTAAATCGTAATAATTATCTGTACGTTCATGATACTGTTTATATTTATCACACCCGTCTAATCCATCAATAGCTGTAGTAACATGTGGAAAGATATTCAAAAGCAGTTCCGTAAACTCTTTTCTAAAATCTCTATCATCTTCAACAAAAAGTACTTTTATATCTTTAGTATATTTTTTAAGTAAAGCATAATCCATCAAAATCCTTTTCTTGCAAATATGTTAACATTTTATTTCTTAGATTAATTTCAAGATGACAAGGTGTCATTAAATATCCTAAGGTTTAACTTCTTAGTGTTTCTATTTACCTAAAGTTATATAGTATATGATTCGTTTTATGCTACTATTTATCAAAAAATCATTTCTGTAAAGGGAAATATATTTATGATAAATAAAGACCTTCTAAAAAATATAACTATTCTTTATGCAGAAGATGAAGCCTCCATTCAAAATGGAATTACAGAAAGTCTAAATCTTTTTGGAATACATGTTATTTGTGCAAAAAATGGCCAAGAAGGTTTATCTTTATTTAAAAATTTTAAAACAAAAATAGACCTTATTTTAACAGACATTAAGATGCCCAAAATGAGTGGTATTATAATGGTTCAAAAAATTAGAGAAATTGATACATCCATTCCTGTAGTTATTACAACTGCCCATCAAGAAACAAGCTTATTAATGCAAGCTATTGACTTAGGTATTAGCTCTTACGTATTAAAACCTATTGATATCTATAAATTAGAAGAAACACTACTTAAAGCCATAGAGCCTAAGATATTAAAAGAACAGTTACTTGAGAAAAACAAAAAGCTTAACATTGAAGTTCAAAAAAATAAAGAAACTCAGCAAATTATGGTGACACAGTCTAGGTTTGCAGCAATGGGAGAAATGATTAATATGATAGCCCACCAATGGAGACAACCTTTAGCTTCAATTGGAACAGCCGCTTTTAATTTAAAATACAAAACACTAAGCGAAGCTTTTAATTTGGAAACAAAAAAAGGAAGAAAAGAGCAAGCTTCTTTTTTTAAACATAAACTTGGTGAAATAGAATTCTACGTACAAAACCTAACTACCACTATAGATGATTTTAGAAATTTCCATAAATCCGATAAAAAAATTCTCAATAAAACAATCGATGATGCCATTCAAAATTGTTTAAAAATAATGCAAAAAGATTTACAAACCAATAATATAAAAGTGTTACTTGATTTAAAAAGTAAACATAAACTAAATATCTGTGAAAATGAAATTATTCACGTTTTGCTAAACATTCTTAAAAATGCACAAGAAAAACTCTTAGAAAAAGAAAATAATAATTCAATCCTTGAAATTAGTACAAAAGATATAAAAGATGCTGTGCAAATAGATATCTATGACAATGGCAGCGCTATTGATGAAAAAATAATAGATAAAATCTTTGAACCCTACTTTTCAACCAAAAAAGAAAAAAATGGAACAGGAATAGGCCTTTATATGTCAAAAATAATTATTGAAAAACATCATCAAGGAAAGTTGTCTGTAAAAAACATACGAGAAGGTGTCTGTTTTTCTATCCTCTTATCTAAAAAGATACACCTATGAAAATGACCTACCCTACATTTTTAAAATATTTTATTATAATTTTTTTCTTTTTAAATACCTTGCTTTTTTCTTCAACATTAAATAAACAGGAACGTAAATGGATAGAAAACAATGAAGTAAAAGTGGGAGTTACTGACTTATACCCCTTAACGTATATTAACAAAGACAAAGACCGAGATGGTTTTGCAAGTGATATCTTACAGCTTATAATCAATAAATATAATATAAAAACAAAAACACTTGTAGTACATCAAGGTACACTATTCTCAAATTTCAAAACAGGTAAAATAGATGTTATTCCTCTCATTAGTCAGGCAAAATTAAAAAGTAGTTTTGGTTTATATTCTTCCCCACTTTTACAAATAAAAAAGATTCTTTTTGTAAAAAAAGAAGAAAATGACATTCAATCAATTGATGATCTAAAAGATAAAAAAGTAGCCATAATACAAGAAGAAGGAAAAATTCTTAAAAAAAACAGTAACAATGCATCTTTTAAAATCATTCAAACAAAAAATATGCAAGATTCGGTACAACTTCTTTTGGAAGGAAAAGTAAATGCTATTATGGCCTCTCCCATTATTATTCAAACCTACTTAGAAGACAATCTTATTATTGGATTAAAAGCCATGCCTTTGATTATTTTTGAACCTTCAAACTTATATTTTTTTACCAATAAAAACAACCCAATCTTGCACACAATTTTGGAAAAAGGTCTTAACTCCCTTACTGTAAAAGAGAAAAAAGAACTTTTTGATAAATGGTTTTTAAGAGATTTAGCCAATTTACCTTTGAAGCTTAATAATAAAGAGTTATTACACTTACAAAACAAGAAACGTATAAATATGTGTGCCGATCCAGATTGGATGCCTTATGAAAAAATACTTAATCACAAGCATATTGGAATGGTGGCTGATTATATGAAGATTTTTGAAAAAAGAATTGGTATACCTATAAAACTCATTGAAACAAAAAACTGGACACAATCTTTAGAATATATGAAAAATAAAACCTGTGATATTCTTTCTTTAGCTATGGTTACAAAAAACCGACAAGAATATATGAACTTTACAAAAGCTTATATTACCGCACCTTTGGTTTTAGTTACTAAAAAGAATATAACGTTTATCAGTGATTTAAGAGCATTAAAACATAAAAAAATTGGAGTTCAAAAAGATTTTGCTTACAATGAAAAATTAAGACGTTTATACCCAGAAATGAATATTGTTGATGTAGAGCATTTACATACAGGTTTGCAAAAAGTTGAAAAAGGAGAACTTTTTGGACAAGTATCTACCCACCTTAACGTGGCTTATGCTTTTCAAAAAGATTTTTTTGGAAGTTTACAGATATCAGGCAAATTTGATGAGAGCTGGAAGTTATCAATAGGGGTTAGAAATGATGATCTAATACTGTTTAATATCTTTGAAAAAGTAATTGATTCTATTAGTGATGAAACCAGACAAAAAATTATAAATAATTGGGTCTCAATTAAATATGAACAAGGTTTTGATTATAAGCTCTTTTGGAAAATCCTTGCTTTTTTTGTTTTTATTTGGTTGCTGATTACCTATACCTATATTATGCAAAGAAAATATATTAATAAATTAACAAAAGTAAAAGAAGAAATTGAAGTTCTTAATAATACCTTGGAACGAAAAGTTGAGTTAAGAACCAAAGAATTAAAGCTCAGCAATAAAAAACTAAAATTAAAAACCTTAGAACTTGAAGACTTGAATAATACTCTGGATGCAAGAATCAAAGAAGAGATTAATACTAGAAAAAAACAAGAACAACTTCTTATCCAACAGTCAAAATTAGCAGAAATGGGAGAAATGATTAGCATGATTGCTCATCAATGGAGACAGCCATTAAGTGCTTTGAGCACGCTGTTTCAAAATGTTCATTTGAGGTATTCTTTGAATAAATTGAATAAAGAATATTTGGACAAACAACTCTTATTAAGTAATGCCCTTACAGGTAAAATGTCAAAAACAATTGATGATTTTAGAAACTTTTTTCAACCCAATAAAGAAAAAGTAGAATTTTCAATACAAACAGCCATTAAACAAACCATTTTTCTAATTGATGACAGTTTTAAAAGTAACAGTATTAAAATAAATAATACAGATTCCCAAGATATATTAATATATGGTTTTGAGAGTGAACTCTCACAAGTATTATTAAACATAATAACGAACTCAAAAGATGCTTTTCTTGAAACAAAAATTAATAAGCCAAACATTAATATCAACACAAAAATAAAAGATAACAGTGTGCAAATTTTTATAAGCGATAATGCAGGTGGCATTGAAGAAGAGATTCTTGATAGAATATTTGAACCCTATTTTAGCACTAAAGAGAGTTATAATGGGACAGGCCTAGGTTTATATATGAGTAAAATGATTATTGAACAAAATATGCATGGAAAATTAAGTGTACAAAATATAAAAAATGGAGTGGAGTTTTCTATTTATATTCCTATTAATAAAAATTAAAAAACATGGGTGCAGGTAAGGAACGTAAAACCCACCTGCACGGATGTATTATTTTTATGCCACTTTATTAATGGCATCTCTTAGTATTGATACAATTTGTTTTATTTCATCTTTGCTCACAATATAAGCAGGTGATAAAGCAATAATATCTCCTGTTGCTCGTACAAGAAGATTATTCTTAAAACATTCTAAATAAATATCATTTCCTCTTATTCCAGGACCTTTTGTATTTGAGGACAATTGTACCGCACCTACTAAGCCCAGATTTCTTATATCAATAACATTCGAACAATCTTTTAAAGAGTGCAACTCTTCTTGCCAAAATTCTTCCATTCCTGCTACTTTTTCAAAGAATTTTTCTTCTTTATAAGCTTTAATAGTGGCAATTCCAGCAGCACACGATAAGGGATGTCCTGAGTAGGTATACCCATGAAAAAACTCTATAGGTGTTTTACTGTTATTAACAATTCCATCATACACTTGTGAACTAGCTAACACTGCACCCATAGGAGAAGCTCCATTAGTAAGACCTTTTGCACACGTAATCATATCCGGTTCTATTCCAAATTTATCGGCCGCAAAAGGAGTACCTAAACGACCAAAACCTGTAATTACCTCGTCAAAAATAAGTAATATTCCATTTTCTTTACAAATTTGTGAAATCCTTTCTAAATAACCAACAGGAGGAATATGAACCCCAGCTGATCCAGCTACGGGCTCAACTATTACAGCTGCAATATTTTCTGCTCCATGAGTATTAATAAGGGATAATAAAGTTTCTGCTTTAATAGCCCCATGTTTTGGCATTCCTTTTGTAAAAGCGTTTTTCTCAATATCTAAAATACACGGCATATGAAAGGTTTTAATCAAATTATTATATTGTCTTTTATTATTAACCAAACCACCTACTGAAATTCCACCAAAATTAACCCCATGATATGCACTCTCGCGCCCAATAACTAAGGTTCGTGTACCTTGCCCAATAGCTTTTTGATAAGCAAGTGCCATTTTTAATGCACTTTCTACAGCTTCTGAACCAGAATTTGCAAAAAACACGTGTTTGATGTGTTTGGGAGCTATACTTATTAGCTCATTTGCAAGCTCATATTCCAGTGGATGTGCCACTTGAAAAGCAGGAGAATAATACATTATCTCACTTTGGTCTTTAATCGCACTTACAATGCTTTTATAGTTATTTCCTAAATTACAACACCATAAACCAGACACAGCATCTAAAACATTTTCATTTTTATCGCTTGTATAATACATTCCATCAGAAGAAGTGAATATTCTTGGGTTTTTATTAAACTCTCTGTTTGGTGTAAAAGGTTTCCAAAGTGTAGTCATATTTTTAATGTTGCTCATATTTATCCTTTAAGTTTTAATTCTATTTTTTATTTTTAAATTTATTCTATGCCTCTTTGTTCATTACTCTTTTTTTGTAAATACTGTATGCTAACAAGAAGCACAACAGATAAAAGTAATAACAAAGTAGACGCTGCTAATATGGTAGGACTAATTTGTTCTCTTAATCCCGAAAACATCTGCCTTGGGATTGTTCTTTGCTCAGGTCCTGCTAAGAAAATAATAATAATTACTTCATCAAAAGAAGTAATAAAAGCAAAAAGCCATCCTGATATAATCCCTGGTTTAATCAAAGGAAACATAACATGAAAAAATGTATACACTCTAGATGCACCAAGACTGGTGGATGCTTTTGATAAATTTAAATCATAAGCATTTAAAGAGGATAAAACATTAATAACAACAAAAGGAACTCCTAAAATCGCATGAGCAATAATAAGACCCGTATATGAACCAGACAAGCCAATATATGAATAAAAGAAATACATACCAGCAGCCAAGATAATCAAAGGAATAATCATAGGTGAAATAAGTATTACCATCATAAAAGACCTAAAAGGCATTTTGTCTGAATTTAAACCAATAGAAGCTACTGTTCCTAAAACAACAGCAATAAGACTACTGCTAATTGCAATTATAAAAGAGTTCTTAATAGCAAGCATCCACTTAGGATCTGCAAAAAATGCTTCATACCAACGAAGCGAATATCCAGCAGGATCTAGACGTAACATTTCTTCAGTAAAAGTAAAAAAAGAACCCGCGTTAAAGGACAAAGGAACAAGTATTAAAATAGGAAGCATTAAAAATAAAAATACCCCATAAGCAAAAAACTTCATCAAATGATGAAAGTTTTTATAAAATAGTTTTTCTAATGTATACATCATGCTATTATCCTAATTTCATATTATCAACACCGACCAACCTGTTATAGATTGCATACAATGCTAATGTAATAAATAAAAGTATTCCACCAATGGCAGAAGCCAATTCCCAGTTATTTGATGTTCTCATATGAAACTCCACCAAGTTACTAATCATTTGTCCATCAACGCCACCTATTAGTGCAGGCGTAATGTAATAACCAATAGAGATAATAAATACCAAAACAGCACCAGCGCTGAGCCCTGATAGAGTAAGTGGGAAATATATCTTGAAAAAAGTCATAAAAGGATTTGCACCTAAAGAAGCAGACGCTTTTACATAAGTAATATCCATAGCTCGCATTGAACCATATAAAGGCAAGACCATAAAAGGCAAGAGTATATGTGTCATTGTAATAATGGTTGCAAACTGGTTAAAAACAATGTCTAGAGGTTTATCTATAATATTTAAATACAATAACAACTCATTTACAACACCATATTCTTGTAATAAAGTAATCCAAGAAACAATACGTACTAAAAGTGATGTCCAAAAAGGCAAGAGTACAAAAATCATTAATAAGTTTGCTTTACTTTTTGACAAGGTAGATAAAAAATAAGCCGTAGGATAAGCTAAAATTATTGTAAAAAATGTAATCAATATAGCCATATAAAGTGTTTTTATTAAAATAGGAAAATATATTCTTTGCGATTCATCTTTTTGTACAATATTACCATCCATATCATATTCAAGATCAACAGCGGCTAAAATATTAGAGAAAGTAAAACTACTATAACTTCTCTGAATTGCAATCCAAAACTTTGGATTATCCCATTTTTTTGTAATTTTTAAAAGGTATTCTTTATAATTAGAAATAGCATTTATATCTTCTTTTCTAATTTTTCTAGCAGTTTTTTTAATAGTACTTCCAAAACCAGAAACTTGTCGGTTTAACTCTTCAGCTAAAATTCCACTTGTTCTGTTTTTTGATAAAACTTGAAGTTCTGTTAAAAACACTTTTATTACTTCTTCTTTAGGAAAGACATTTTTATAATCATATTGTTTAATAACCATAACCGTTTGGGGGATTAAAGTATTAACCTTTGGGTTATAGACAGCTTTTACAAGTATTAATAAAATAGGGGTAACAAAGAACACCAAAACAAACAATAATAAAGGCGTGACCAAAAGGAAGGCCTTTATTTTTGCTAATCTTTCTTGTGCTTTGAAAAAATTTTTATTATTGTTCATTTTTTCACTCCAAGATTGAATTTAACTCTTATCTTAATAACCAAGAGTTATATTTTTCGTTTAATTCTGTTGCATAATCTGACCAGAATATACCATTAACTTTAAAACCTTCATCTAAGTGAGCAGAAGGAAGTTTATTTCGTTTTGATTCTGGAATATAAGCAGATGAAGAAGCTCTAGTAGGTCCATAATTTACATCTTGCATTCCAGCAAGTGCTTTAGTAGACGTTGCAAAAGCAATAAATTTTTTAGCTAACTCAATGTTTTTAGAACCTTTTACAATAGCCCAACCATCTAAATCAAAAGCTTGAGCATCCCAAACGATTTCAAATTCAGTCATTCTTCCATTTGCAGATTGCGCCATAATAGCAGAACCATCATTTAACAACTGTGGAGCTTGTGACCATGAATCAAACCAAATAATATTTTCTTTAATTGTGTCTAGTTTTTTGAAAGCTCGTTTTTGTCCTGCTTCTGTTTCTAATACTTCGTATACTTTACTTTTAGATACACCATCAGCAATTAATGCCCATTCTAAATTGATTTGAGCTCTTTTTCTCATTGCTCTTTTTCCAGGAAACTTTTTTAGATCGAAAAAATCTTGAATGCTTGAAGGTTTATTCGCACCAATATGTTTTTTACTGTATGCAAATACAGTTGACCAATATATATTACCAATAGCACATTCACTAGCTAGTGCAGCAGGATAAAAATCTTTTTTAGCAGACATCCCATTCTCACCTTTTGGCAAAAATGACGTATCTAATCTTTCTAGCATATTTTCACTACACGCTTTTTCTAAATCAATATATTCTATATCTACTACATCCCATTTAACATTTTTAGAATCTACTTGTGCTTTTATTTCTGCTGTTCCACCTTTGTAGTCATCAAATAAAACCTTAACTCCTGTTTTTGCAACAAAAGGAGTAATAGCATGTTTCATTTGCGCTTTACCATAATCTCCTCCCCATGAAATTACTGTTAAACTTTGTGCTGCTAAAGAAGCAACTGCTACTAGTGACATACTTAAAATAATTCTTTTCATCGTATTTCCTTTAATAATTTAAATTGATGCATATTTGCAAACCTAAAACGTACTTGTTTTCTAAAACTCCTTATACTGATTTAATCCAAAACATCTAAAGCCCGACAATCTTGTCGGTGCCATCCAATCATGACTGTTTCACCTTTGGTGTAGATTTTGGAATCAAGGGATACTGCATGTCTCACAATAATGTCTTGTGTATCATTTTCTATATGCAAAATAACTCTAATATGATCTCCTATGTAAAGTAAATCTACAATAAGTGCTTTAAAATTGTTTTTCACACCTAACGCAGGGGAAGGATCTAAAAGAATCTTTTCTGGCCTAATTGATAAAAGAACAGGCGCGTCTTCTTTGTGATTTAAAACATTAAAAGCTTTTACAATTCCAAAAGGTGTTTTCACATTAATGATATTTTCGTCATTAAGCCATTTGTCTTGGGCTATGCCCGTAATTTTGTTATTTTCACCCATAAAATTGGCTACAAAAGAATTAGCTGGTTCTTCATATAACTTCATTGGCGCATCAATTTGTTGCACTATTCCATCATTAAAAACAACAATACGGTCAGACATTGTAAGGGCTTCTGTTTGATCATGAGTAATATAAACAACAGTAAAACCAAGTTTTGCATGAAGTCGTTTAATTTCATACTGCATTTGTTCTCTTAGTTTTTTATCCAAAGCACCTAAAGGTTCATCCATAAGAATAATTTCCGGTTCATATATTAGTACCCTAGAAAGTGCCACTCTTTGTTTTTGCCCTCCTGATAATTGGGAAGGAAATCTGTCTTTAAAATCTTCTAATTCAACAAGATTTAAATAATAATCAACTTTTTCTTTAATAACAGCCTTAGGTAATTTTCTCACCTTTAAAGGATAAGCCAAATTTTCAGCAATAGTCATATGGGGGAAAAGTGCATAATTTTGGAAAACTACGCCTATATTTCTTTTATGTGGTGCTATGTCTTTTATTGCTTTTCCATTTAAATAAATTTCACCACTTGTTACGCCTTCAAAACCAGCTAGCATCATCAAACAAGTTGTTTTACCACTTCCTGATGGGCCTAACATTGTCAAAAACTCGCCTTTTTTAACGTTAAGGTTAAAATCCTTTACAACAAAATTTTTATTGTCATAACTCTTTTTTACGTTTTCAAATACTACATATGAAGAATCCATAATGTCCTTTCTTATACTTAATTTAAAGTCAATCTAGCTACTTATTAAAAAGTTAAATATTAAAAAATAATATTTTAGCTCATCCAATCTATTTTGTTTTCACCTGAATATTTTGTAGTTACTTTAATCAAATCACTCCAAAAATTAAGAGATTGTTTTCCTGTGATATCTCCATATCCAAATTTAGAATCTTTAATTCCTCCAAAAGAAAAAGGCTCTCTTGGAACTGGAATTCCAATATTAACCCCAATCATTCCTGCTTCTAATTCTCTTACCGCATCTTCACTTACTCTTCCACTTTGAGTAAAAATAGAAGTACCATTTCCATAAGGAGAATCATTTTGTTCTCTTAAGGCTTCTTCTAAACTTGAAGCGCCTTTGATTTCTAAAACAGCACCAAAAACTTCTTCTTTTTCCATTGTTCCACCTTCTCTATAATCAATAATAGAAGGTGCTGTGTAATAGCCTTTTTTATTTGTTTTGTACTGGCTTCCATCTACTAAAATTTTTGCCCCGTTCTTTTGTGCTTTTTCCATATACGTATTTAAGTTTGTTACAGCAGCATTCGAAATAACAGGTGCTAAATTTTCGTCATTCGAAATTTCTTTAACTGCATCTACTACTTGTGAAATAATATGATCACAATTTCCAACAGCAACTAAAACAGATGCTGCCATACATCTCTGACCATTCATTCCAGAAAAAGACGCAATAATATCACTAACCGCCATTTTAGGTTCTGCATCAGGAGTAAGAATTAAGAAGTTTTTAGCTCCGCCTAAACAAAGCGCTCTTTTTAAATTTGAAGTAGATCTTTTATACACTATTTTTGCAACAGGAGTTGAACCTACAAAAGATAAAGCTTTGATATCTTCATGATCACAAATAGCTTCAACTGCATCTTTCCCACCATTAATAACAGAAAATATTCCATCTGGAAAACCTGCTTCTTTAAACAGTCTTGCCATATGTTGAGCACTAATAGGCGTCATTTCAGAGGGTTTTAAAATCATTGCATTTCCCATCATTATTGCATTTAAAACAGTCCAATGAGGTACCATAATAGGGAAATTAAAAGGAGAAATAGAAGAAACTATACCTAAAGGTCGTCTTTGTTCACTACAGGTAATTCCAGTACTTACTTCAGAAATAGCATGAACATCATCTTGTGCAATAGAACAAGCAAACTCACATAATTCAATGGCTTTATCAACTTCTGCATTTGCATCTAGAATACTTTTTCCATTTTCTTTTTGAATGCAAAGAGCCATTTTTTCTCTGTTTTCTTCTAATAAAACCAAATATTTAAAAAAGAATTTTGCACGTTGTTTATAACTTAATTTTTTCCAATCTTTTTGCGCAATTTTTGCAGCTTGTACCGCTTGTTCTACTTCATTTTTTGTACTTAAAACAACACTTGCAATAGTTGACCCATCACTTGGACTTTTTACATCCATAGTATTTAATGAACTATTTACAAATTCACCGTTAATATAGTTTTCTATTCTTACACATTCCATTTTATTCCTTTTATAGTAGACAGATATCAAAAAAGATTGAAAATTTAATTAACAAACTATTTTTATACTTTGATGATATAGAAGAAGGGTATTCAAATGGTACTAATACGAATAAATTTGTAAATTTACAGTAAGCAGATATTAAGAGCAAAAAAAAAGATAAAGAGAATTAAAGAAGGGATAAAATGGTGGGTTAGTTGGATTTATGTACGCTAAGAAATATCAAGTTTAAGTTTAGAATGTAATAATAATTTCAAATCTTTAGGAATACTGGTATTAAAAAACAAAGAAATATTAACATCATAATCATTTAGAATAAATAATTCTTCATAAAGAGATTTATTTAAGGCTTTATTGTGAGCTATGCAAATATTATAGATTTTGTCTTTTAAAGATAAAAACTCTCTTATCTTTGATTCTTCACACAATGAGTTTTTTAATAAATTTCCATTAATATTTTCAATATTCTTTTCAAATAAAGTATTAATCATTTTTTTTGTAAGTGTTGGATTAAAAGACAAATAAATCAAATTAACAGTACTGGCTTCTTTTAAAATCTTAGTAAAATTTTTATCATTTAAAACAAGTTCTTTTAAGTAGTTTTTATCAAAACTCATTTTAGATGAAATATTTAACCGCTTGTTCTTTTAGTTTTTGAAAAATAGCTTCAAAATCTGCGGGATAAGCTCTTGTATTTGCAATAGTCGTAATAAAATTTGTATCCCCATTCCATCTTGGTAATAAATGATAATGAACATGTTGCTCAATACCAGCTCCTGCAGCTTTGCCTAGATTCATTCCAATATTAACCCCAGGGGCTGGCATAACTTCTTTTAGCATCTTTACGCCTTGTTTAACACGTAAAGACATTGTAGTCCATATTTCATCGCTTAAGTCTTCAATATTAGACGTATGATGATGGGGAATTATCATAATATGTCCAGGGGAGTAAGGAAATTTATTCATAACCACATAACACAAAGAATCATGAAAAAGTACTTGCAGTTTTTCATCTTCTTTATTGTTTGAAATATGACAAAAAACGCAACCTTCTATTTTATCTTCACTTATATAATTGTATCGCCAAGGCGCATAAATATTATCCATTCTTTATCCTTAGTACTTATATAAAATTAGGAGCATCATTTGCAAATAAAATCAAATCCCCTACTTTTGTTTTTTCTGCCAAAATAGTTTCCATTTGAGATTTATCAACTAAATACAGTGTTTTATTAATATCAATATGTTCTCTTAGTACTTTTTCATTTAAAGCACCCGTAATGATTACAAAATCAAATACTTCATTCACTGCTTTTGCAAAAGTGATATTGGCTTCTTGCGTTGATTCAACTAACCCAGGTGTTACAATAACTTTTCTTCCATCATGTGTTGTGGAGATTTTTACTGCTTCTAACATACCCTCTAGGTTTCCATTAAAAGAATCATCTACTATAATTTTACCACCAGCAACAATTTTTTGAAGTCTGTGAGGAACGGCATCTATTTCATCCAAAGCAATTTTAATTTCATCAATACTCATTCCTAGTTCTAAAGACATTAAAATAACAGCAGTTAAATTAATAGCATTAAAAGATCCTAAGATTGGCGCATGAAAATGTTCTACTTTATCATTAATAATAACATCAAACCAAATACCATCTAAATTACTCATAGTAATATTTAAATTATTAGGAAACTTAGTAATTTTGTCGTATTTTAATACAGGCACAGTATCATGAACAAAAGCTTTTATCATTCTAGGAGAACTTAATAGCTCCATTTTTGTATGAATAATATTATCAAGTGTTTTAAAATATTCTAAATGTTGTTCCCCTACTGAGCCAATAATACAATACTGCGGTTCTAAAAAGTTCGTGATTTCTGCGATATCACCCTTAACTCTTGCACCTGCTTCTGCTATATAAATATCAGTATTTCCAGGCAAATCTTTATTTACATCCAAAACAATACCAGCAATAGTATTTACCGATCGTGGTGTTTTATACGTAATATATTTTCTTTTTAATACTTGATGCAAATAATTTTTGATAGATGTTTTACCGTAGGATGCAGTAATAGCTACAATTTTTAAATTATTCATCTTGGATAAACGCTTTTTCGCTTGATGTTTAAAAGAAGTCGCAAACATTTTTTCCAATAAAGTAGACACTACATAAGCAGCAATTAAAGGAATAAATACAGCTATTTCATTACAATTCCCCAATAAACAAAGTACATTTAAAAAGAACGTAATTAATAAAAGAAGAGATAAAAAGCGTTTAACCCTCGACGTTAAAACCAAATTTCTGTCCAGTTTTCTATTCCATAAAATAAATGAACTTAAATACAGAACATAAAAATAAACATTAAAATATAAAGGTTCTAATAAATAGTACATAACAATAGGCGTTATGAAATATAAAATATGCCAGTGCTGTTTATGATGTTTTAAAATAACTCTCTCTAACTTGTAGTTATACCATTGTAAGTTTGTAATTAAATACCAACCTAAAGTCATTATTAAAATAATGTGCGTAAATATATTAAGATATTCCATGTTCTATTCTTTGTGTGATGTCTTTTGCATGTTTCATGAAAAAAAAGTGATCATCTTTATAAGATATCATTTCAGAGTTTTTTATCAGTACATGAATTTGTTTGCCAGCAGTAAAACTAGCGGCCGTATCTTCTTCTCCCCAAAATATAAAGGCTTTATTAGAAAAGTTTTTAAACTCTTCCCTTAAGTCTTCTTTTAAAGCATTTTTAAAAGTAGCATACATATTCTCGCTCATATTATCTACATCTTTTGAACGAAATAACTTAGTGATTTTAGATAAACCCATTGTATTTAATATTTTACTCAATTTAATTTTTAATTTTACTTGTGCAGATTTTTCTTCAATAATTCCAGCAGAACTTAAAAGTACTAAATTTTTGGGATTTAATAAAGTTGCTACTTTCCCACCATAAGAATGTCCCATAATAATATCTTTTGAAGCATCAATACTGTTTAAAAAAGCATCAATAATTTTAGTATACAAATAAACGTCCAAAACTTCTTTTGTAGGAGATTTACCAAAACCTGGTAAATCAATATATATATGTTTATAGTTTTTCAAATAAGGGGAAAAAACATTTTTCATCAAATCTTTTGATGAAGCCCAACCATGAAGTATAATTAAATTCTTTTTTCCTCTAGGATTAAGAATTTCATATGAGATATCAAAATGTTTGTTATCGACTTCAATGTTTTTGCGTGCCACTATTTTCCTTTAGCACTTTGTATTTTATTCACATAATCGTAAGAAATAGTAATGTTTTGTATTTTTGGTAAGTCATATGATAAAGATACTAATGTACTTGAAAAATCTTCATACAAATAATTAGACATAGAACCAGGAATAGGATTGATTTCATTTAAATAAACCACATTATTAATAACAAAAAAATCACAACGTATCATTGATCCATCAAAAAGAGTATTGTATATTTTTTTAAATGCATCTTTTAAAGCATTTTTTAATTCACTCGATATATTAGCTTCTTGTACTGTTGATGTTCTTGAAAAATCAAGGTACTTTTTTTCAAAATCTAAGAATTCAGATTTCTGTGGTTCTTCTACTAAAGACAAAACAAACTCACCTTCAATTTTACAACCAGCCACATTATACTCTTCAATATTAGAAACAAAAGGTTCTATAATAATTGCATTGTCATATTCATAAGCAACATCCAGCGCATAAAGTAAATCTGCTTCTTCTTTTACAATACTAACGCCGATAGAAGAACCTAAACGTACTGGTTTAACTATTACTGGATATTCTTTTACTCTTACAATTTCGCCTTTGTTATAGTATTGATAATTCATTGTTTTAATATTTAAAGAAGAAGCATACCCTTTTGTTAAAAATTTGTTAATACTAATTGCACAAGCTTCTTTTCGTGGACCTATATAAGGCAGAGAATAAAAATCAAACATAGCACTTAAAGTACCATCTTCTCCATCTCCACTGTGTATTAAATTTAAGATAACATCACAAGGAATAACAGATGTTGAAAAAACAGATTTTTTGATAAAACCTTCTTTTCCTAAAGTCAGTTTGTCACATTTTTTGTATTTTCCACTTGAGAAAAGTTTTGCATTTAAACGCTCATTGGGAATATAATAAAAATTTCGCGCCCCATCTAAAAAAACATAATGTAATTCAGCTTGTAAAACTTCTTTCATAGCAATAGCAGATACTATAGAAATCTCATGTTCAAAACTAACACCACCAAATACTATAACAATTTTTCTATTCACACTCAACCTTATTTTTGTAATTTTTTAAGTGCTTCTCGCACCAATTCACTCGTATTTGTAGATTTACAAGTATTTAATATTTTAGAAACAACATCTTTTTTGAACCCCAAAGATTCTAAGGCCATAGATGCTTCTAACATATGATTACCTAAATCACTGTCATTGGCATTTCCATCAATAACAAAACCAGTTAATTCAACCAATAACCTACTCGCACCCTTAGGTCCAATCCCTGGAACTCTTTTTAACATAGAAACATCATTGCTTGAAACAATTTGAGAAAAAGACGAAGGGGTAAAGGTTGAACAAATAGCTAGAGCTACCTTAGGTCCTACTCCATTTATTTTAATTACTGTATCAAATAGTTTTTTTTCATTGTAGTCCAAAAAACCAAACAATAACTGAGCATCTTCTCTAATAATATGAGTAGTAAGTAGTTTTACTCTCTTATCCGTTATTTTGGAGCTGCAGTTAAGAGAAACACTTACTTCATAAATTAAACCTGAGGTATTTATATGAACCAGAGTTGGTTCTTTTTTTTCAATTGTACCTTCTATTCCAACTATCATATCTAATATTTATCCATTAATAAATTTTTTTAAGTATATAATAATGCAACTTAAAGCACATGCAGATTCTTTGTACAAGAGAGCTAAATATTTCTTGTACAAAACAAATATTTTTGACGTTTATTTTGCCATTTGTTTAATCAATTCTTCTATATCAGCATCAGATACTAAGTCTTCCGTATCATCACCACTTAAGTGTTTAGCAGAAGATGCTAAATTATATTGACTTGAATCTATATCATTTAACTCACAAACAGTATTCACAACTCTCTCAATTTTTTGACGATGAAGATCTTGATGTTGAATTAATCCCATAGAGTCAGAAATTAAATTTGTAAACTTCTCTTGTATGTGCATTGGTATTTTACAGTCATCTAAAAGAGAGGTAATTTGCTCTAATTTATCGTAAATTTCAACCCCATTTACCTCTGATTCTTTGATTACTTCACACAGTTGAGTAATTAAATTTTCATATTTCATAATAACCCTTTTTATTTAGTAGAAAAGTTTATCTATATTTTACTTAA
Source organism: Campylobacteraceae bacterium (assembly GCA_013215945.1). Taxonomy (NCBI): domain Bacteria; kingdom Pseudomonadati; phylum Campylobacterota; class Epsilonproteobacteria; order Campylobacterales; family Campylobacteraceae; species Campylobacteraceae bacterium. The sequence goes on along the minus strand of JABSOM010000003.1, from coordinate 175,185 downwards.
AAAATATGAAAATAATTTATTTTCTTAGTGAATCAGCTCTGAAATAACTTCTGTCGCATAAGAACCTTTTGGTAAATCAAACTGTAATTCAAACCAATTTTTATCTTCTTTATAATTGCTTTGAATTTCACTTGGGAAAATCCATGCAAATCTTCGTGTACCATCTTCTTTTGTTTCAAGATCAAATTCTTCTTCATATTTGTATGCTAAATCTATTGATTTTTTAACTTTTTTACCCGCTAATAAACCCGTTGCAACTCTGTCTCTTAAATTAAACTTACCTGCTTCTTCTTCCAATGCTTCTACATGGAAAATTTTTCCATAAGGGTAATGAGACATTAAATCTCCAGGTAATAATTTAAAAGGGTGGGCTTGTTTTTTCATAGATTTTACAATATCTAAAGGTAAATCAAGTTTTTCGCATATTACTTTAGGCTCAAAAGCAGCTACGAGTTTTGATACTTCAATACGTGAACTTAACCATGAATTAAATAAATGACTTTGATAGGCATTAACATACATTTGAGATAAGTTTCTTCTTTTCTCTTTTAGTTTCCCATCAATTATATCTTTACCTTTTTTGTAATTATCTCCATCAATTCCAAATCTCTGAAAACCAAAATAATTTGGAATTCCGTGCTGTGTAATTGTTTTTAATACTTGTTGTATTTTATTAGCTTCTATTACTGTTACTCTTTTAAGTCTTATAAAAAAACTATTCCCTTTTAAATGTCCTACTTTAATTTTATTATCATGATAAGTAGTACTTAAAATTTTAATATTTTTATGAGAAAAAGAATTTAATTTTTCTTCATATTGTTTATGTACAGAAATACTTTGAATGGTTAAAGCATTTTTATCTTTTAATCCAGCATATCCAATATCTCTAGGTCTGCACCCTAAGTGTTTTGCTATAATTTCAACAGCATCCCAAGTAGCTAAATCTTTTTTTCTTATTTTGATAACTAAATGTTCACCCGTTCCGCTAAATTCATATAAAGGAATTTCTGTTACACAGAAATCATCTTTATTTTGTTTAAATAAAACGTCAATTTTCGAATGGTTTAAATAATATTGTTTGTTCAAGTATTGTCCTTAAAAATGGTGATTAGCAAAAGGGCTTTTATAAGACCCCTTAACTGCTTTAGCAAAAATGTTTAATTCTACTTTATGTTTTTTTGCAATTTTTTCTATAATTTTTCTATTCTTTTCTTTAAAAGAAAAAAGTATTTCATACTCTTCTCCTGAAGTAATGATTTCTTCACTTAAATCATTAAAAAACTCAAAACCTAGCTTATTGGCTTTGCTTAAACGCTCTAACTCAAAAACCAAACCATCTGATATATCTAATGCAGAATGAATAAAAGGTACAATCTCATAAAAAAATTCAGCTTTTAATTTTGGTTTTATAAATTTAGATTTGGAAGCAATACTTCCCTCATTTAAAAGTATTTCTAAATCTCTTTTACACTCACCCAAACTTCCAGTGTAACACAAGAGATCATTTTTTTTAGTACCTGTTCTGTAAATGGCTTTTTTTGTTTTTGAAATAATAGTAATTGAAATATCAAGTTTTTCATTTACAATTGTATCTCCACCAATAATAGTAATACCATATTGTTTGGCAACTGCTTTAAAACCGCTTGCCAATTCTTTTAAATCTTTTTTACTGTACGTTTTAGGGATTGCTACAGATAAAAGAGCATATTTAGGAACTGCGTTCATTACTATTGCATCTGAAATATTAACCAACATTGCTTTTTTTGCGATTTGTTTTAATGTAAACCATTTTCTTTTAAAATGTACATTTTCAAAAAATGCATCCATGGAATAAACATCTTCACCAATTACGGCTGCATCGTCGCCAATGAAGTTATTCTCACGCTTTGATGGTATAAATTGTTTAATAAAAAAATCTTCTTTGTTCATAAAATGAATATTAGCATAAGTACTTAATGAAGCAACTTATGCACTTTATGATAATAGTTATCATAAAGTTTTAATCTTTATTTTTGTATACTCTTTTAACAAAGGACTAAAAATGACAAAATATTTTAATATGGATATTATTGATACAGATGCAAGTAAAGACTTAGCAAAAAAACAATAAATCCTTATCTTTTCCTCTGTATTTATTTGCTTTTTAATAAAGAAGCAAAATCACTGGGGAAAGGAAATACCACAGTATTTGTTCTATCACTTGAGATATCACTTAAGGTTTGCAAATATCGTAACTGAATTGCAAGTGGATTTTGACCCATTACATTTGCAGCTTTTAATATATTTTCGCTGGCTTCTAACTCTCCTTTAGAATTAATTACTTTCGCTCTTCTTTCTCTTTCAGCTTCAGCTTGTTTTGCAATTGCTCTAATCATACTTTCATCTAAATCAATATGTTTAATTTCAACATTAGAGATTTTTATTCCCCAAATATCTGTTTGTTTGTCTAAAATATCTTGAATATCTGTATTTAACTTATCCCTCTCACTTAACATTTCATCTAACTCATGTCCTCCTAGAACAGACCTAAGGGTTGTTTGCGCTAATTGGCTTGTAGCCATATGAAAATTCTCTACTTGAATAATTGCTTTTTCTGGATCAGTAACTCTAAAATATAAAACAGCATTTACATGTACAGAAACATTATCATGAGAAATTACATCTTGGGTAGGAACATCTAAAACAATGGTTCTTAAATCAACTCTTACTGTTTGTTGAACCAAAGGAATAATAATTATCAAACCAGGTCCTTTTACTCCTGAAAATCTTCCTAATGTAAAAACAACTGCTCTTTCATATTCTCTTAAAATACGAATAGACAAAACTAAAAGAGCAAGAACAAAGATTAATATATATAAGATTATAAATGAAGTCATTTTATTCTCCTTATTTCTAGTATTAAAGATTTTATATTTGTAATGATTGCTTTTTCATTTATTTTTAATTTTTCTACACTTATAGCATTCCAAATCTCACCATTACATGAAACTTTATAATTATTTTCATCTGTCGAGAGTATTTCAACTTCTACTCCAATAAGGGTATGTATTCCACTAATCGGATCTTTTTTTCTTATCTTTAATAAAAATGCCATCAAAAAAACAAAAAAAGCCAAAGAAACAAGAGAGAAAGATATTATTAAAGAAGAAGATATATCTTGCCCTAAGGTTTGTTCATCAAATAACATAAAAGAACCCAAAGTAAAAGAAATAAGTCCTACTAAACCTAAAATACCAAAACCTGAAATAAAAACTTCACTTAACATAAAAGCGATTCCCAGTAAGATTAATAATAAGCCCACATAAGAAAAAGGTAAGATGTTTAAAGCATACATTGAAAGCAGAGCAAAAAATGCACCAATCACGCCTGGAAAAATAGAGCCAGGATTCATCATTTCAAAGAATATTCCATACATTGCAAGTATTAAAAAAGCATAAGCAAAACTTGGATTTGAAATAATCATTAATACTTCTGTTTTAAAAGAAGCCTCAAAGAATTTAAGTGTTCGATTTTTTGTATTAATACGCACTTTTTCTCCATTAAGAAAAACTTCTTTATTGTTTATTTGTTTTAATAAATCATCCACATCCAAAGCAACAAAATCAATTACGTTTAATTTTAAAGCTTCTTGTGCAGAAATACTTTTTCCTTCTTTTACGGCTTCTATAGCCCAAGAAATATTTCTATTTTTAAATTCTGCAATACTTTTTATATATGCAATTGCATCATTAATGACTTTTTTTTCCATGGCTGTTTTGTTATTGCTTATTTTTTTATTAAGAGAATCATTTTTATCATCTTCTTTATTTATGATTTTTGGAGCTTTGGGGGCTTGCATTAAATTAACAGGGGTGGCTGCTCCTATATTACTTCCTGGTGTCATTGCTGCAATATGAGAAGCATACATTAAATAAGTACCTGCACTTGCTGCTCGTGAGCCTTTAGGTGAAACAAACATTATTACGGGAATATCTGAATTTAAGATATTCTGAATCATTTCTCTCATGGAAGTAGCTAAACCACCTGGAGTATCAAGTTCAATTAACATTAAAGATGTTTTATCTTCTTTACTCTGAAGAAAGGCATCTTTTAGGTATTGGGCAGTTCCAGGTGAAATAGCATTATGAATTTTAATATGAGTTATTGTAGTTTGGGATAAAAGAAAAGAGAAAAAAAAGAAAAAACAAAATATCACTTTCATTTTTGTTCCTTTATTTATGTTTACTCTTAATAATACTCCCAAAATTCAAAGTTTTAAATAAAATATTTTATTAGATTTAAAAATTAAACTAAACATTCAACTATTCTATTTTAATAAAATAGTTCAGCTTTAGTATTTAATACAATTGAAGCTGAACTATTAAACAAGATTGCTTTAGAAAATAACGAAGCTATCCAAACTTTTTAAAATTATTATTGTATAATCCCAAAATTTCAATTTAGGAGAAATATAAATGCCAAAAATTAATAAATATGTCGATATAGATACAATTGAGAGAGAAACTAAAAAAGATTTAATAGATAGACACTCCCCTTTCATTCACTGTGAAGAAAAAGCACAAGAGGGTGAAATGTTTAAAGTTACTGTAAAAATGGGAAACGAATACAGTCACCCAGATGATTTTGATCATTATATTGCAAGTATTTCATTGTTTAATGCTGAAACATTATTAGCAAAAACAGAATTTGTTCCTGGAACATTAGGGAATGAAAAATCGCATGCAGAAGTTACTTTTAATATCAGAGCTAAAGGGAAAAAACTTAATCTTGTAGCACAAGGATACTGTACAAAACATGGTATTTGGGAATCAACAGCTAAAACTGTTTTAGTTTCATAAGAATATTATAAAAAAAAGGCTGAGTTAAACTCAGCCTTTTTTTATATACTTTTTAAATTAGTATTTAATAAACGAAGCACAGTAATCAGTTAAGGTATGTACTCTTAATTTAAATTTTGAATTAGCAGGAACATTAAAAGTTGATGGACCAACTACTTTTTTCCATTCTTGTGCAGGAAGCATAACTTCTAATTCACCCCGTTTTATTTCCATAATTTCTTCATGAATAGAGTTTAGTTCATATTCACCTGGTAACATAATCCCCAGTGTTTTTCTTGAACCATCTTCAAAAAGTATACTTCTACTAGTAATATTGCCTTCAAATAATATATTTGCTTCTTTTTCTATTGTTACATTTTCAAATTTCATTTGTGAATATCTCCTTATATTTATACATATATATTAACACAAAAGAGATAAATACAAGCAAATTGCTGGTTTATTTTGTTATAATTATGAGATTAAAAAATTAGGATTAAGCATGACAAAAGTTGAAGAATTAAAAGAATTATTAACGCAAGATATTATCGTTGACTTAGAAGATTATATTGATGAGTTATTTGAGCTTGTTGCTAAAAAGAATGACACAATTGATACAAAAGAAGAGTTAAAAAACATGCAAGAGTTGCAAACTGATTTTCGTGAGATGTTGAAAGATATTGAAAAAGGTGAGATGGATGAAGAAGAAGCTGCTGAAATCATAGAAGAACTAGAAGAAATGAAACAAGAAGACGAGGATTTAGAAGAAGATTAATGCAGGGTTTTATAATCGATATTAAACCATGTAGAGATGATGATTTAATAGTACTAATATTGAGTGACAATCATTTGTACTCTACTTATAGATTTTATGGTGCCAGACACTCTACTATTAATATTGGTTATAAAATTGATTTTGAATTAGAAAGCAATTACAAATCTACCATTCCAAGATTAAAAGATGTAATGCATCTTGGTTTCCCTTGGATTTTTGATAAAGACAAGCTTTATTTATGGCAGCGTTTCCTCAAACTCTTTTATCCCCACCTTAAAGATGTAGAAGAAGTGGATCCTTTCTACTGCACTTTATTAAATGAACTAATAAGTTCAATCTCCAAACAAAATGCCAAAAGAGCCATCTGTCAAGCTTATATAAAACTGCTTGAATTTGAAGGGCGTTTGCATAATGATTATATCTGTCTCTTGTGTGAAGTCCCCATTGAACATGAAGTATCACTGGTGCGAAGTTTTATGCCTGTGCATCCCAACTGTACTTTTTCTAAAAAGTTTGATTTTTATAAGATTCAAGAATTGTTTGAAGATAAGTCTTTGATATCATTTAGTGATGAAGAAGTGGATTATCTTTGGAAGATATTGGTTCAGGGGATTTAGAAGGTTTAATTTCTTAATCCTCATTAATATACAAGTGATAAGAATAGGATAAGAGTAAAATTAGCCACAAAGTTGCAGCAGCAAACCAATAAGTTAATAAAGATTCGAATATTCCTTTTAACCCATTACTTAAATAATCAATAACTAGAAAGACAATAATAATCAAATAAAGTAAATTAGTATTAACCTTCATCTTCTTTTTAAATATTGTTTCATATACAAGACCTAAAGGGAGTTCCTTTTTTAAAGAAACTACTCTTGGAAAAGATTGCATAAATATAAATAAGGGCAATAGTATCAGTATCATAAAACTTGAAAAGATTAAGCCGATAAAAGAATCAATTCCAAAAAATAAAAAATTTAGTGATAATATTATTAGAAGTAAAAGATATAGAATATTTTTAATTTTTTTCAAAATTCTTCCTTATAATTATAAAGAAGTATAACAAATAATAAATATTATTTAGATGATTTTAATCTAGTGTTTCTGATATATAGTTTTTAGTAAGATATGATAGTGATTTTTAAAAGTTTATTATGAGTTATCCCGCGGTGAAGCTATGCCTTAAGGCATATACGCTTCCCTTTAATTCTGGAAAACGTGACGTTAGTCACGTTTTCTACAGAATTAAACATTAAACCTAAAATGCATTACATCGCCATCTTGAACAACGTAATCTTTACCTTCTAATTTAAGTTTTCCAGCTTCTTTACATTTAGCTTCTCCACCTAATTCGATGAAGTCATCGTATGCAATTACTTCTGCTTTTATGAAACCTTTTTCAAAGTCATTATGAATAACAGCAGCTGCTTGTGGAGCTTTAGTTTCTTTTTTAATAGTCCAAGCACGAACTTCTACTTTACCAGCTGTAAAGTATGATTGAAGTCCTAGTTTATCAAAAGCTTTATGAATAATTTGCTCTAGTCCTGATTCTTTTACACCTAAGTCTGTTAAAAACTCTTGTACTTCATCATCTTCTAAACCAATTAATTCTTCTTCAATTTTGGCACATAATACAATTACATCTGCATTTACAGAAGTAGCATGTTCTTTTACCACATCAACGTATTTATTTCCAGCATCAGCTAATGAGTCTTCATCTACATTCGCACCATAAATTACATCTTTATTTGATAAAAATCTTAATTCAACATCAAGTTCTTCAAATTCTTCATTGTCTTGTTCTTCGTAAGAAGATACCGGTTTTAATTCTTCTAAGTGAGCTAAAACAGCTGCTGCTACTTCTAATTTAGCTGCCGCTTTTTTATCAAACTTAGAGTCTTTTTTTAATCTCTCACATTTTTTATCAAGCTGCGTGATATCTGCATAAATTAATTCTGTTTCAATAATTTCAATATCTCTAAGAGGATCAATTCCACCTTCAACATGAACTACATTTTCATCTTCAAAACATCTAACCATATGTAAAATAACTTCTACTTCTCTAATATTAGATAAAAATTTATTTCCTAAACCCTCACCTTTTGAAGCACCTTTTACCAAACCAGCAATATCAACAAAATCAATAGTTGAATGCTGAATTTTATCTGGCTTTACAATTTTTGCTAATGCATCAAGTCTTTTATCTGGAACAGGTACAATTGCTTTATTTGGTTCAATAGTACAAAATGGATAATTTTGAGCTTCTGCATTTTGTGCTTTTGTTAACGCATTAAACGTTGTTGATTTTCCTATATTTGGTAGCCCTACAATTCCTACACCTAATCCCATATTATTCCTTGTGATAACAGTCAATATTATTCTTAATTTTTAACTGCATTTATTAATTATGCGCATTATATCCAAAAATGTTTCAAGAAAGATATTTTATAATTTATTTTTACTTATTACAGACCTAAAAAATCAATAGAAAAACACAGTTTTCTTTGAAGAAAATACTTTATTTAACAAATGTATATATGAAGGTATTAATATTGTTATGTGTATTTGAAGAATTTACTTCATACGAAATATTATTTTTATCACAAATAGTTTTTACCATATGAAGTCCCAAACCTAAACTTCGTTTAGCATCATTCTCTCTGTAATTCTTATCAAAAAGTAAAGTAGGGTTTTTTATTATTTTCCCTTCGCTTTTAAAAACAAGTATGATCGGATCGTATTTTGATTTTTGTTCTAAAGAAATACTTAATTTTGCATCTCTAATGCTATGTTTTATAGCATTAGAGATATTATTATCAAGTAATCTTTCTAGTTCAATATCATTAATAAAAACACTGATATCTTTTTGTATATTTTCACTTAAGTTTTTCATATTTGCAGAAAGAATATGTTTAAAAAATTCAATTCTTTCCATTAAAAAAATTGACAAATTAATAGTTCGGGCTTTGTATTCTATAGTATCGTTAGAAATAATATAAGACAAATCTTCATAAGAATTTGACAGCATGCTAATTGAAGAATTTATTTGAGTTACAAAAGGTATAATATCAGAATAAGATTTCATCTCAATTCTTGAAGCATTGGCCATGATAACTGTTAATGGCGTTCTAATTTGATGTACCATATCTGCAATAAATTGTTTATTTTCTTCTAAAAGAAGTTGATTCTTTTGTACTTCATCATTTAATAGTTTGTGTAATTCATTGTAATTACTTTGTAATTGATTTATCTCTTTTACTATAATATTTTTTTCATTTGAGTCTTTATTATTATGTATAGATTCAATAATGCGGATCAATTTAAAAGAAACATTTTTCACTACAAATCGATATAAAAACCATAATAAAATAAATGATAAAAAGAAAATACCAATAAAAGTATAAAAACTTTTATTAAGTTCATTTTGTAAAATATAATTATCAAATGTTGTTTTTATAATTAATTTAGTTTCATCATTATCACTAAAAAGACCATTACTTAAAGAGTAAAAATAGGACATTCTGCTTCTATAATTTTGGCTGCTCAAAAGTTTATTTTGTTTTGTAAATATTTTAGACAACTCTTTATTAAGTATTATTTTTTTTTGATTTATATTTGTAGTTGTAATATGTGATATTTCTTTTTTAAACTGTGGCAATACAGAAGCCAATTCATTTAAAAATTCTTTTGATTTTTTCCAGTTTTGAATAAAATTTATTTTTTTAAAATTTTCAGATGCAAAGTCTATTTTTTGGTTCATATGTTTTGTTAAGACATAAACATCAAGAGTATTTACGCTATTTTTACGATTCTCATAGAGTTTTTTAATAGGCTCATAAGAATTTAGTACATAAGATAATTGAATGATTTTATTTTCATCATGTGATAGTTTCATCATATATCGTTTTAAATTCATAGAAGCAGAATCAATTTTAGGTGGGGTGATATCTATCATAATTTTCTTATCAAAGACCAAATCAAAAAGAGTTTTATTGGCTTTATACGAGCTAAGATTAAGCCCAATATCTGGTTTATAAGAAGCATTTTCGACAATATAATTTTTATTTATAATGAATATTTCATATTTTCCTAAAAAGACATCTTTGTTTAATTCATTTTCTAAAATATCTAGTTTTGCATTTTTATTATCATGGATATAAGAAACAGCAAAATTTAATTTTTGAATATTATTAGCTTCTTGTAATTTAAATTCGTATTGTATTTTATCAAAAGCTAATCTAAAATCTTCTTTAATATCTATAGACTCTTTATACGCTTTGTCATAAAAAGCTTGAATAATAATTTTTTTTGTAAAATAGTATTGTGTTGATAATCCTACAAAAAGTATTAAAAGTATTAGCGCAGAGATCAGATAAAGATATTGATTTAATTTAAAACTAATTTTCAATCTTATAACCTATACCTATATGTGTTTTTATGATATTAAGAGGTAGTTTATTTCGTATACCATTTACCAGCTGTCTTATTGGGTATGTTTCTTTAATCTCATTTTCCCAAACATAATCTATAATTTCTTGTGAGCTTACTATTTGACCAATGTTTTCTACTAAAATACTTAAAAATCGTTTTTCTTTTTTCCTTAAGTCTAGCGTTTTTTCTTGCACAATAAAGTTTCTGCTTTTTTGACAATAATAAAAATCTTTACTGAATTGAATTGAATTTAGTTGTACATTGATAAGTTTATTTATTCTTACTTCTAATTCTTTAAGGTGAAAAGGTTTTTTCAAGTATTCATTACAGCCATTATCATAAGCAGCAGTTAGATTATTTATTTCCAAAGAAGCCGTAATAATGATAATAGCTACATGAATATTAGTTTGCCTTATGTATTTTAGTAAGTCTAAACCATTTATACTTGGGATGTTAATATCAAGTAGGTATAAATCAAAACTATTTTCATCAATAAGATCAAGCGCTTTTTCTCCATCTTCAACACTAATGACTTCAAAAGATAAACTTTCTAAATAAGAGGCAATAGTAGTATTTAATTGTATGTCATCTTCAACAAGTAAGACTTTCATTTATATTCTTTATAAAATTTATTTAATCTATCTATCTGTGAATTTCAAATAACAAACTCTTGCTAGATCAGGTAATAATCAATGTTACATTTAAGTAATACATTCACATTTTATCTATTTATTTCTTATAGATAAGGCAAAAAATGACATAAATGTTACATCAGTAATATATATATTATAAGTGATTATTTTTGTAAAGCATTGTTGGCTATGAAAAAAACAAAATGATTAACTTTATTTAATCACAAAATAATAAAAATAATAATTCTATGTATTAGAAAAGGAAAAAAATGCAAACTCCTAATAATTTGTCACGTAGAGGATTTTTGAAACAATGTGTCATTGGTGGTATCACTATTTATAGTGCTCCAATGCTATTTAGTTCAGATAAATTTAAAGAATATACAAATACAACACTCCTACAAAATGATTGGAAAGGAGATTTAGGAAAACCTAAATTCAGATTCGATGCTATTGCTAAAGTTACTGGTGAGAAGATTTATGGAAGAGACTATAGATCACAAGATATAAAAGGATGGCCAAAGAAACAATCTTATGCTTTTATACTAAGAGTCAATAAAGCAAACAGAGTATTTGAAGGTTTAGATTTTTCTTCATTAAGTAATGAAATGAAACCAGCTGTACTTATTACAGCCCAAACACTTGCAAAAGATAAAATTGGTTTTCCTAGTTTTTTTGGTAATGATATGTTATTACCCGCAGGAAAAGTACCAGCTTATGAAGGTCAAGAAGTTGCTGTTTTAGTTTATGATGATTTTATAAGTTTTAAGAATGCAAAAAATAGCTTACAAAACAGTGATAAAATAATCAAGTACTCTAACGCTATTCATCCTTTAGTAAGTGCTAAACAAGCACCTTATTCAACATGGAGAATTATACGAGAAGAAGGACTTTTAAAAGACAAATACAGTCCTTTACAAAATGGTCTTATTTTTCCAAATATTAAAAATAACAAAGCAGTTTGGCCTAAAGGTAATGTAAAAGGCGATAGTATCCATCAAGCTATGCATTATGCAAATGAGCTGCATAACGATATCAAAAATGAAGACTGGCATGTAGTTAACAAAACATTTACTACTCCTTCTATTGATCCTGTGATGATGGAAGCTGAAGCATTTAATGGCTGGTATGATAGAAAAAACAAAACCATTCATATGGTAATTTGTACACAATCTCCTGGGGATTTTTATAAACAAGCAGGAGAAATGTTAGCTGCTTCACCTAAGGGTAAAGAAGTTAAAGATTTAGTCATTCACTCTCCCTACATTGGTGGAGGATACGGAGGAAAAGACCATACTCCTTTTCCATACTTTGGTTTATTAAGTTTATTATATTCTAAAAATGCTATTTCTTTATCTAATAACAGATTTGAACAATTTCAATCAGGAATTAAACGTCATCCTTTTGTTATTAATACTAAATTAGCTTTTGATAAAAAAACCAAAAAAATCAAGGGTTTAATTACTGATGCCACTATTGATGGAGGAGGTCGAGCAAACTTTTCTGGTCCTGTAACAATGGTAGGGCTTAGTGCTATGCAAAGTATATATTATCTACCACGAACAGATCTTTTAGCAAGTGTTTATCCTTCTTCCATGCCTATTGCTGGCTCAATGAGAGGTTTTGGTACCTTACAAACAATGGCAGCAATGGAAATGATGATGAATGAAGCAGCCAGTGATTTAAACATTGATCCTATTGCATTAAGACGTATTAATGCATCTAAAGCAGGAGATAAAAATACTCAAGGTGCCATTCCAAATGGAGATTACCGATATTTAGAAATGTTAGAGTTGGGAGAGAAACATACAATTTGGAAAAATAGACACAGTAAAAAAATCCAATTTGAAAAAGAAAATCCAAGTAAAAAATATGGGGTGGGATACAGTATTGCTACAAAAGATTATGGCACAGGAGCGGCCGCTCCTAGTTCAAGTGTTGAAATTACCCCTAATGGAGAAATTATTGTTAAAGTGGGTTATATTGAAATGGGACCTGGTACGGATACAGCACAGGGTGCTTTAGTAAGTAAATACTTAGGAAGCATGGCGGATGAAGTAGTAATGGCTGAAATAAGTGATTTCAAAATATTAAAACTCTTTGAAACACACAATCCATATTTCATTTCACAAAAACAACAAGATAAAGAAGAAAAAAATCCACAATGGACACCTTCTGTGACGATGGCATCTGCGGCATCTATGTCTTCATATTATCAAACACATACAACAGACTTATGTGCAAAATTGATTTTACAACATGGATTATATCCAGCAGCTATTGAGATTTGGAAAACAAAATATTTCAACAATGCTTATGCAAATGCTAATTTTGGTGATTATCATACAGCTTCATGGAAAAATGGGAAATTATCAGCTTCTGGATTTCCTCCAATAGATTTAAAAACACTGGCAAAAAAAGCACATGAAATGGGATTACTTACCGCTGTAATGTCTCATGGTTTTAACAGATGGGCATGGGCTAGTGCCCAGTTTGATATTAATGGTACAACACAAAAAGTTTATGCAGATGCAATAGCTACTAAATATGGTAAAAAGTCTAAAGAATTTACAATAATTAATAGAAAAAATGTTACTTACCCAACGACCGCTATTGGAAATGCAATGGTTACTTACCTTGCACCTTGTGCTACTTTGGTTGAATTAAGCATAAATAAAAAAAGTGCAGAAGTAGAAATTCTCGATACACATACTTGGTTAGAACCAGGAACTGTTTTAGTCAAAGATTTAGTCGAGGGTCAAATTCACGGAGGTGTGGCAATGGGAATTGGACACACATTATATGAGAGTTTGCCACTAGGTCAAGATGGTGCGGGAAATGGAACATGGAATCTAGATCGATATAACGTTCCAAGAGCAAGAGATGTTGGGGTTTGGAATATGAACTATACCTTACTTCCTCCTTTAGGTAAATCAGACCCAAGTAAAGGTATAGCTGAAGTTGTAATGATTCCTGTTGTTGCTTCTATTGTTGAAGCAATCAACCATGCTATTGATAAAAGATTTTATCACTTACCTGTTACACCAGAAGATATAAGAAAGGAAATATAATTATGAGTAAATTAACATTCACTATTAACGGAAAAAAAATTGGTCCCATAGAAATACCTCAAGAAGTGATGATGATTGAGTATTTACATGAATTTAGAAACTTAACAGGTACTAAATTTGGCTGTGGAATGGGTATATGCAATGCCTGTGTTATTATTGTAGAAAATGAGGATGGATCAAAAGAGGTAAAAAGAACATGTATTAACCCTAGTTCTGTTTTTAATAATAAAAAAATAACCACTATTGAAGGACATGCAAAAAAAGATAAAAATAATAATATTATATCCTTAAACCCTGTTCAAGAAGCATTTATTAAACAATTTTCTTTTCAATGTGGATGGTGTACATCTGGTTTTGTAAATGAAGCAACGTTGTTAATGGATAAGTTAAAAACAAAGCCTATTAATAAAAATGATGTTCAAAAAGTAATTGAAGATAACTTAGGGGAACATATTTGTAGATGTACGGGTTACGCAAAATATTATTCTGGAATGAAAAAACTTATTTTAGAAACAAAAGGTTTAACATTTTAGTTAATGTACTTATAAACAAAGAAGAGTATACACCTTCTTTGTTTACAAAAAAAATTTCTTTTCTAAAACTCTTAAAAGATGTAATTATAAAAGGTTCACGTCATGCAAAAATATGAAGCTCTTATAATTAAATCTGCCATACAATGGATAAAAGAAAAAAAAGATTTTTTTATTTGTACTATTATTTCTGCAAAAGGTGCCTCTGTACGTCCATTAGGCTCTATTTTTGCTTATGATGGCACAAATAAAATAGGTTTTATTTCAGAACCAAGAAGCGATGATGCGTTTTGCGAACTTTTGAATGAAGGTTATTTTAAAGAAGATATTACTACTTTTACCTATGGAAATCAGCTCTTAAATAAAGAGAAAAACTTGTGTTTGCCTTGCTGTGGAAATGTGACGCTTTTAGTTGAAAAAATCACTCCTTCAAGTGATATGTTAAAAAACTTTCTAATATGGAATGACTTAATTAAAAAGCGTGTTGGGTTTCAAAGAACTATCAACAAAGAAAATAATAAAAGTACATTTATAACACTTCCAGAGTATTATAAATCAGAAGAAAAAAATGTAATTAAAAATGAAAAGAGTATACAAATTACTTATTTCCCTATTATTCAAGTGCTTATTATTGGAGCTACACCCGTAGCAAAACACTTAGCGAAACAAGCCAGTGACTTGGGATTTTATGTTAAATTATGTGAAAATAGAAAACTATTTTTGGACAATTTAGTCTATGAAGGAGTAAATAATAATTTTGAATTGTGTAAAGAAGCATCTGATTTATTTGTTAGAAAACGCGTAGATAAACATACAGCTGTTGTTGCTTTAGCACATGATCCAAGTATTGATGATGATGCAATTTCTTTTTCACTAAACTCAAATGCTTTTTATGTAGGTGCTATTGGGTCTAGTAAAAATAATAACAAAAGAACTAAACGATTAAAAAATGCTGGCATGAATGAAATAATACTGTCAAAATTAAGAGCACCTATTGGTCTTATGATTCATAGTCAAACACCAACTGAAATTGCTGTTTCTATTATTGCTGAATTAATATCTCTTCGTCACACCTTATGAAACAAAATACATGTGCTTTAGTTTTAGCGGCTGGTTTTTCTAAACGTTATGGAAGTGATAAACGTTTCTCAGGACAAGAATTACTTATTTTAAGAACTTTAAAAAATATATGTAAAACCTTTGATTCTATTTATTTAGTCCACAGATATGAAGATAAAAAACTGATTTCTTTACTTGAGAATATTAATATTGCCTTAATACAAGCTCCTAGCATTGATATTTCATTAGGTACTAGTATTTCTGTAGGCATACAACAAATCAAAAAAAGTGCCATTATGTATGAGTCTTGTGCTATATTTTTAGCAGACATGCCAAATATAAAAAAGAAAACCATCACTGCATTACAAAATATCCAAAAAAAGAACCTAATTGTAAGGGCTAAGTATGAAAATATTGTTGGGCATCCTGTTTTTTTTGGAAATAATTTTTTTGAAGAACTGTGTAAAATAAAAAACCAAGAAGGTGCAAATCAAGTGATTAAAGAAAATAAACTTTCATACAAAATATTAAATGTAGATGATATTGGTGTTATTGAAGATATAGATTATCCGCATGAAGGGTAATTATTTAAGAACTCAAGCGTCATACGAAGACCAGTTCCTTGTGAGTGCTAAGCATTATTTTCAGTGGGACACTTAATCCCATATCTTTCAATGTTTTACTTTGATTAAATATATTATTTATATCAAAGTTTTATTTTATGTTAATTACACACATTATAATTAAAAAGTAAAAAAAGAGATAAATTAAGATCTTATATTTTCAACTAGTCTTGATCTAACTCCTTTTAATAAGATTTTAAATCAATTTTAATTATCATTCTTGATAATTAAAATAAGTGAGTAAAATGAATAAAATAATCAAAACTATTTTTTTAAAAGACAATAATAGCACCTTAGGTTTTATAAGAATATTCTTCTCCATTTTTGGAGGTCTTTTTGTTTCTTATTTTCTAATAATGCTAATCTCAGAACAACTGCAGTACTCAATATTTGAAAATATTGTGATTGGAATAATTATTCTTCCATTCTTTTGGTCAGCGGCATCACTTTACATAATCATGTCCAAAACTAAATTTATCGCCATCTTAAAAGCCATCTTACCGGCATTCATTCTATACTCTATTTTATACATTTTTTAAGGAAAACAATGAAAAAAAGACTGTTTAATATACACAAGTTTATTGGAGTAAATGTTCTCTTATTCTTTTTTATCTCTTTGTTTTTTGGAATATTAACTATTTTTCAACCCTATGTAAATACATGGGAAGATTCAAAACAACATGTAAATGATATAAAAATAAGCGATATAGATTTAGACAAATGCCTTAAACAAATTACGAAAAGAACTTATTTTGGAGAAGATGGGAAAAAAGTTAGAAATGATATCATTAGTCTGTCTTTTCCAAGTATCGAAGTAAGCGCTACAAATTTGATTCGAGTAAGAAACAGACCTAACTTTTATTTAGATCCCAATACCTGTAAAAGAGTAAGGCCTAAGAATTTCAAAATATCTCAGTTTTTTGATAAAATGCACACAGGCGGGTTATTCAATTCTTTGTTAGTTAAAATACTCTTTGGTTTTATGTCTGTTGCTGTCGTATTTTTGTGTTTTTCTGGCATTTTATTAATCATAAAAAACAAATACAGCAATAAAAAAACAAAATCCAATAAAGCTTTTTATGCAAAATATCACAGGCTTTTATTTTTTTATACTCTTCCTTTAATTTTTATGTTTGGAATAACAGGAGCATTGTTTAATTTAGGTCTTTACAGTTCCCCTTTATTAACGCATTATTTAACAAAAGGTGAAACCCTAAATGCTTTACAAACAAAAAGAAATATTTTATTTGATCCTGCTTTAAAAAACATGGATTTAAGTAAAAAAATAAAAAGTATCAGCGTAAATGAACTTTATACAAAAGCCACGCAAGAATTTGATGATATCTCTTTTTATAAAATGGAAATATACAATTACAATGATATTAATTCACGGGTAAAATTCATAGGTTATGAACCTAAGAACTTTTTTATAAGTTCTATGACCAATGAAAGTTATATCATCTTAGATGGAACAAATGCAAAAGTACTTGAGAAAAAAATAGCTGATGATGGTACTTTTGCAGAAAAAACACTGGATGCAATCTTTTATTTGCATTATTTAAGAACTTTTTCGGATCTTCCTCGAATCATTTTTGCTTTTATTAGTATTAGTATTTTAATAGGACTTGTTTTTGCAATGAGCTTATGGTTGGAGAGAGCAAAAAAAGATAAGTTCTCTTATAAAGTATTAAAACCTTTAAGTTTTACTATTATCTTAGGTTCATTAATTTCTTCATCTTTTCTATTTGCAAGTGTTTGGTTGATTCCAAAATCAGCTGTCTTTTACTCTTTTATGGGTGAGAGATACAGTACTCAAGAAACACTATTTTATCTTTGTTTCCTTGTATTATTAGCAGTCATTTTATTTAAAAAAGATTTATTTAAAATTACAAAATACACTTGTTATTTATCATCAGTATTCTTAATATGTGCTGTAATATCACATGAGTTTTTTAGTGGATATTCGTTCATAAGATTATATCAAGAAGGATTAATCCAAATTCTAGCAAGCGATATCATTCTTCTACTAGTAGCTGCATTATTAATATTTACAGGGAAAAAACTACCTAAAAAATATTTTGAATTCTAAGAAGTAAAAGAAATATTCTTTTACTTCTTTTTACTTTTATAAAACTTATATATGAAAATACACACAATAATCATTCCTATAGTTTCAAAGATAAACATTATTTGAAAGTTGAACGTCGATATTATTAGGCCTGCTATTACAGCGGAAATAATTCTTGTTAGTGAGAAAAAACTTGCTTGAATAGAATAATCAATGGCTCTTGTTTCTTTTCTTGCATAATCCATAATCATAGTAAAGATAATTGCTGAGGACAATGATATTGACAAAGCAATAAAAGTAATGCTTAGAATTAAAGAAAACAATGTTAATTCTGCTTGTTCAATATATACTAAAATACTAGCACTTATTATATTAAATACAATAAATGCTAATAATAAGGTCTTTCTTGAAAAATTATTAGCAAATTTACTTATTAATAAAGCTCCTAAAAATCCAATTAAACTTCCATAAATTCCAACATATATTGCTATATCATCTGCTTTTACTCCTTTGCTTATTAAATAAGGTTTCATGAAAACCCAAATGGCACTTATAAAAGCAAAATAAAAGCCTAAGATAAAAATCCAAATACTTATATCTTTTTGCTTGAAAAAACTTATGATTTTCTTTAATGAAACTTTTTCTTCTTTGATTACCTCATCGGGTTCTTCAATAAAATTTAGTATATATAAAGATACTAGCAACATAACTGACATTAGAATAAAAGTACTTCTCCAACCAAGATGATTGTAAAATAAGAGAAATACACCACTTCCAAGCATTGCAGCAATAGAATATGCAGCCACTTTATAAGTACTTGCATTAAACCTTTCTTCTTCTGTAAATATTTTTATTGCTAATGCATTTAAAGGAATATCAATAAAGGTAGATATTAAAGCCGTAATAAAAATAGCCACAAAAATCAATGAGATATTATCTTCTAAAGAAAGAAAACTTATATACACCAAAAGTAAAGCATATACTATTCCACTATAGAAAATCCATTTTTTATAATGTCTTTTTTCAAAAACATACCTATCTATAGGTGCCGACATTATGAATTTAAAAACCATAGGCAGTCCAATTAATTGAAAGCTTCCAATAAGTGCTGCATCATATCCTTTCATTTGCAATATCATTGGAATACCCATGACAAAAAATATCACAGGCGTTAAAATAGCAATAAATAAAATAGAAAAGAGTATGTTCTTTTTTTGTAATGCATTCATCTTTATTTCCTTACAATATGTATATAATTAGGAGTCATAGGAAAATCTTCCCTTCTTAATGTAGTAATACTTTTAAAGCCTACATCCTTGAAGTCTTTTTTTAAGTCTTCTTGTTTTAAACTCTTTTTTCCTTGTAAATTTAAAAATAAAAAATAAAAGAAACTTGCTTCATCCATTGTATTGTTCTGCTCTTCCATATGGCAAGTAATTAAAACACCTTTGGGATTTAATGCATCGTATATTTTTTTTAGCAAATTTTTATTATCTTTTATAAAATAAAAAATATTACTGCACCAAATAAAATCGTAGCCTTTTCCAATATCATCTTCTTCAATATCACCACTTATCACGCTAACTCTATTTTCTAAGTCATACTCTTTTATATGTGTTTTAACTACAGTGGTAACTTCTTTATAATCAAAACAAACTGCTGTCATAGATGGATGATTTTTCACAAATTCTAAACTAAGTATTCCAGAAGAGCATCCTAAATCTAACATCTTTTTAAAATGTTTAAACTCTTTTAATTCTTTTACAATATTTAAAGAAATAGGTGAAATAAGGTTAAGTTGTTCTTGTTTTAAATTCTTTTTGGCTGCTTTTGCCCATACTTCTGGATGCTTTGCATTGCTGTTGTCTTCATTCTCTTTTAGTATTAAAGAAGATAACATTGTATTGGCTTTAGATAATAAGTCTTTTCTATGCAAAAACAAATCCCCACAATAGTTTTTTTTGCCCGCAGTGAAATATGTTCTTGACAGTTTTGTATTTACATAGATATTGTTCTCTTCTTTTATAAGACCTAATAAATCTAAACCCTCTAATAATATTTTCGTATTGTTCTTATTGCTTCTCATATGTTTTGCTAATGTAATATAGCTGTGTTCTTTTTCCTCTAAAGCTTTAAATAATTCAAAGTTCAAAGCTATGCTTAAGAGTTCAACTTTTTGCTGAACCAATAACATTTGTAAATAGGTATTAATATTTTTTGTCATTTATATTCCTAAAACTTATACGCTAATTGAACGCCAAATTCTTTATCATCGTTATACACAGATACCGTTCCATTGAGATAAACATTCGTTGCATCGTGTTTTTGATCAAATACATTTTTCCCATAAAAGTAGATTTCATA
Source organism: Campylobacteraceae bacterium (assembly GCA_013215945.1). NCBI lineage: Bacteria > Pseudomonadati > Campylobacterota > Epsilonproteobacteria > Campylobacterales > Campylobacteraceae > Campylobacteraceae bacterium. The sequence continues at coordinate 154,815 of JABSOM010000003.1, read as the reverse complement.
ATTTTTACTTGAATACCCTACTTTTACATTAACCACCTCATACGCTTTTTGAAAATATTTATTCGCAGGATCAAAATATGTTTTTCCATATCCAGCTAAATCAACTTTAGTAAAGTAACCACTAACATTTTCATATAATACTCCTAAGTTAAAATTATATTTAGGAGCAAAAGGATTAGTATTCCCACTGTAATCATTGCTATTATTTTTGTACTCTTTGAAAATAGTTTTATTTAAAGCACCATTTGCAAACAGTGTTATATCATCACTTACAAAAGCTTGCACTTCAAGCTCTAGACCTTGAGATTTTGCTTTTGCTGCATTTGTTGTATAGGGATTATTAGAGCCATCTCTTAACTCAACTTGCATATCATTTATATTCATATAATAAAGAGATGAATTAAATATTACGCTGTTATTAAACAAATATGTTTTATATCCTAACTCATAAGAAGTCAATTCTTCTTCAGTAAATTTTTTCTCATCTTGCAAAGATACAAAAGCATTAAAACCTCCACTTTTATAACCTTGTGCTAGAGTAAAGTACATCATTGATTCATCATTAAAATCATATAAAAAAGAAAGTTTAGGAGAGATGTTTTTAAAATCTTTTTCAAGTTTGATAGTAGAAGAGGCAAGGATTAAATCTTTTTTTTCATAGTCATATCTAAGACCAGCACTTATGCTAAATTTATCATTTATTCGGGTAGTTACATTGCTATAAATACTATATGTTTTTGAGTTTAAGTACTGTAACGAACTCATTCCTAAGGGAGCCATCATTGTTACTCTTTTAAAATATATATCATCTTTTTCTTTAGAGAAATACACACCTGCAAGTAACTTTGTATTTTTAAAATTCTTTTCTAATTTAAACTCTTGTGAAAAAGTATCAAATTCATAGTCTCTGTAAATATGTGCCATGTTTGTAGCACTTAAATCAAGATCTAGTGCAGCTTTTTCTTTATAATTACGTTTTGCAGTAATTGATGTAAATTTACTAGTATTATTAATATCATAATCTACTTTCAAAGAATAGTTTCGCTCTTTAGGTTTAGAATAACCTATTAGGTTTGAGCTTACTTCTACATTATTTTCTTGCCCTGCTTTTGCCCAATCTAAAGAACCATCATTTCTTTTACTATTAGAAACAACAAAAGAAATATCCAAGTTATCTAAAGGAGTAAATCGTAAATTAATCTTTTGGAAATCACCTTCTTTATTGTTTTCCTTTTGATAACTATTGGTATTTTTTATAAAACCATCTTTTTCTTCATGCTTTAAAGCAAGGCTTACATAAAACTTATCTTTAATGATGGGGAAAGAAAGATTCGCTTGATATTCTTTTTTACCCTTATTTGCAATAATAACTGAGAGTTTAGCTTTTGATTTATTATTTGGTTTTTTACTAATTATATTGATTACTCCAACTTCGGAGTTATTACCATATAAAGTACCTTGAGGACCTTTTAATACTTCTATCCTCTCTACATCCAATAAAGCATTTGTATAACCAAAACTACTCATTACAGGCACACCATCAAGATATAAACTAACAGGAGTAGAGAAAGAACTAATGTTTCCTGATATTCCTCTGATTGAAGGAGTTATTAAGCCCTCTTCTCCTGTATTAAAAAGTAATAAACCAGGGGTATATAAAGCAATATCATCAAGTTTTGTTATTGTATTATTCTTTAATGTTTGTGCATTAAATACATTTATACTCATAGGAATTTTTTGTACATCCTCTATGCTTTTTTGGGCACTTACTGTAACTGTGTTAAGATTTTGAGTATTATTAGCTAAAAGATTACTGCTTAAAATAATACTTGTTATTGTTAATAATGTTTTACTTTTAAGGTCTATCATTATTCTTCCTTTAATTTATTTTTAATTGAAATTATTATATCTTGGATAAAAATGATATTCAATATCATTAATATGCTAAAAGGTTTTATTTCTATTACAAAAGGAAAAACATGTGTAAACTTAACTTAGAAGAGATATTGTTAGATAATATTTCCTCCAATGAAAATATTTTAGAGAATACCTTTCCTAAAAATATAGGAAAAGACTATATGGAAAAACTGCATATTCAAGAAGGACTTTTATTATTAAAAACCCATTTTGAATTTCTAAAACCAACGAAAATAAAAACAAATCAACATGAAAAAAAGTTTGTTATAACATTTGGATTAAAAGGTTATTCCAATTATAAAAGCTCTGGTAAAAAAGAAATAATAGAATTTAAGGAGGGATTTACTACCATCTCTCTTTTTGATGGTTCCCAAGGCATTAGAGAGTTTACTAGCAAAAAAGTTGAACAAATTAGATTAATAGTAAATGAAGATTTTTTACAAAAAAATTTTGAAAATACTATTTTAAATAAATATGGAAATCATAAAAAACTTAATCTGATTGATTTTTCCCCTACAAGTGTAAAGAGTGAAAGAATTTTAAATGAAATCTATGCCCATTCTAATAACAGTGAAATTAATAAGCTATTTTTACAAAGTAAAATATTAGAACTCTTATATTTAGAAATAAATAAAATATCTGCAACAAAAAATGCAATCAAACTAAATACTTACGATAAACAACAAATACTTAAAGCAAAAGAAATACTTCTTCAAGATTTACAAAACCCACCCTCAATTGTTGAGCTTGCAAAAATTGTATGTATCAATGAGTTTAAATTAAAAAAAGGCTTTAAACAAGTATATAAACAAAGTCCTTATCAATTTTTAACAAAATATAAATTAACAAAAGCAAAGTATTTATTAGAAGAGGGAGAATATAATGTAAATGAAGTAGCACACTTAATGGGATATAAATATTCAAATAACTTTTCAAATGCATTTTTTAAAGAGTTTAAAATAAACCCAAAAGAGTGTATTAAAAATATAAAATACTACTCTTAAAGAAAAAGGAAGCTATTCCTTTTTCTTTAAATATATATAAGTGTTTAACACTTATTATTATCAAGATTCTTTAAGAACTCAACTGTCATACGAACACCAGCACCTGATGCTCCAATAGGATTGTATCCCCAAGCATGAGTTACATAAGCAGGAGCAGCAATATCAAAGTGTAACCACTTGTTTTTATTCTTTTTGGTAATAAACTGATCCAAAAATATTCCAGCTGTAATAGCTCCACCTAACCTGGTTGTTCCAAGATTAGCAATATCTGCAATATCTGATTTAATTAATTTTCTAAGATGTCTGTTAAAAGGAAGATTTGTTGCTAACTCTCCTGCTCTTAAAGCAGTACCTACAGCAGAACATTTTAAAGCAATATCATTTCCCATAATAGCAGTAGTATATTGTCCAACACCAACAACAGCAGCACCAGTTAAGGTTGCAAAATCAAAGATATAATCTAAATCTTCTACTTGTTCTTGTGCATAACATAAACAATCAGCTAATACAAGTCTTCCTTCTGCATCTGTATTTTTAATTTCAATACTTGTTCCATTTTTTGCAATTAATACATCATCTGGTTTATAAGCATCTCCACCAATCATATTTTCAACCGCACCAATAATTCCATGTACTTCAATAGGTAGTTTTAGTAAAGAAACTGCATTTAAAATTCCTAGTACTGCACATCCTCCACCTTTATCGGATTTCATACCCAACATTCCATCTGCTGGTTTTAAAGACAAACCACCTGAATCATAAGTCAAACCTTTTCCAACCAATACGATTTTTTTCGTAGCATTCTTTGGTTTATACGTCAAATGAATAAGTTGTGATTCATGTCTTGAAGCACGACCTACGGCTAACATAGTATGCATTTTGTTATTATCTAAATAGTCTTCTCCATAAATCTTCACAGATACATCGTCATTTTTAGCTATTTTTTTAGCTTCACGGCTCATTGTTTTTGGGAAAAAATCATTAGGAATAGTATTTACAAAGTCTCTTACTTTATTAACAGAAGATGCAATAATTACCGAGTCTTCTAAAATATTAACTAAAAGAGTTGTTAATTTTTTACAGACAATTGTTAATTTGATTTTAGTTGATTTTTCTTTTTTTGCTTTATATTTTGAAAATTCGTACTCACCTAAAAATGCACCCTCAACAAGGGGTTTTAAAATGTTTTCATCATCATTTTCTAAAAGAACTTTTGCGCTTGTAAAAGTAGTTTTTTTAAGCTCTTTAATAGCAGATGATATAGCAATTGCAATACCATCATAAGAATTATCTTCACAACCAACATATATTTTTTGTTTTTCAAGTAATAAAACCACTTCTTCGTCATGTGCTTTGAAGTTTACTTTTTCTAATAACTTTATATCATTTGATTTATTTAAGTTTGTAGGCGTAGTGATAATAATTTCTACATCTGCACTTATTTTATTAATATTTTTATCATTTAAATTAATTTTCATTTTCTTCCTTTTTTTTAGTCATTTTATTAAAATAGTATATTATGCTTCCACCAAAGATTAAAGCAAAAGGTAAAGCGAAATACCAATGCTCTTTAGCCCAATGAAGAACTACTAATATTTCTTCTCCAAAATACCAAGCAGGTACTATAGTAATAGCAGCCCAACACCAAGCAGAAATAAGATTTATAAAAGCAAACATTTTAGCACTGTATCTTGTAAGCCCTATTGAAATAGGGATAATAGTTCTCATTCCATACATATAACGCTGCATAAAAATTATAGGCCAACCATATTTTTTGAGTAACAAATGAGAGAGGGCAAATTTACGTCTTTGACCTCTAAATTTTTTATGAACATAAGCTTTATTAAAACGTCCAATATAAAAATATATTTGGTCCCCTGCAAAACCACCAAGACCTGCTATAAAAACAGCCATATACACATTCATATCACCTGTATGAGATAAAAGTCCAGCCATTATTAAACCAGCTTCCCCCTCTAAAATACTCCATGCAAATAAAATCACATAACCATAGGTTTTTAATAAATATACAAATTTATCAGTAAATCCATCTACTGGTGCTTGATATAAATTGTAGGCTAAAAAAGAAAAAAATGTTATCACCACTAAAGCTAAAATTTTGCCTGAGTGTTTTTTAAAAAGTCTTAATAAATTATTCAATATTACGCCTTAGTCAAAGTTTAGTAAATCTTTTGCTTGTACCATATCTTTATCTCCACGTCCGGAAAGATTAATAATTATAATTTTATCTTTAAATCTTTTTTGTGCTTTTTTCAAATACGCAATTGCATGAGCACTCTCAAAAGCAGGAATAATTCCTTCTTTTCTACTTAACCATACAAAAGCATCTAAAGCTTCTTGATCCGTAATAGAATCATATTCTACTGTTTCTAACTCTTTGTGATAAGCATGCTCTGGCCCAATTCCTGGATAATCCAAACCAGCAGAAATACTGTGAGCTTCTAAAATCTGTCCTTCTTTGTCTTGCAATAAATAAGAGCATTGACCATGCAGTACACCTGGTGTTCCTTTTGCAAGTGAACAACCATGTTTATCCGTATCTATTCCTAAACCACCTGCTTCTATTCCAATACAAGTCGTTTCTTTATCTTCTAAAAAATGTGAAAACATTCCAATAGCATTAGAACCTCCACCAATACACGCAATTACATAATCAGGCAAACAATTTTCTTTTTGAAGAATTTGTTTTCTTGCTTCAAAACCAATAATAGCTTGAAAGTCTCTTACCATCATAGGATAAGGATGAGGCCCTGCAACTGTACCTATAATATAATATGTATCTCTGGCATTTGTAACCCAATATCTAATAGCTTCATTCATTGAATCTTTTAGTGTTTTACTTCCAGATTCAACACTAACAACTTTAGCACCTAAGAGTTTCATTCTGAATACATTTAATTCTTGTCTTTCAACATCTTTTGCACCCATAAAAACAGTACACTCTAAACCAAGTAATGCAGCAATAGTAGCCGTTGCAACACCATGTTGCCCTGCCCCTGTTTCAGCTATTACTTTCTTTTTACCCAAACGTTTTGCTAATAAACCCTGGGCTATTACATTATTAACTTTATGAGCCCCAGTATGATTTAAATCTTCTCTTTTTAAATATACTTTTGCACCCATTTCTTCTGAAATATTTTTTGCATAATATAATGGATTTTCACGTCCGACATAATCTTTTAATAAAGCATTAACTTCTATCCAAAAATCTTTATCAAAACGAATACTTTTATATTCTTTTTCTAATTCCAATAAAGCTGGCATTAGCGTTTCTGGTACATATCTTCCACCAAACTTGTCAAAATGTCCATTTTCATCGGGATCAAATTTTGATGCTTTTGGAAGATAGAAAAATTCTCTGAATTCTTCTTCTAAGTTATTGTTTTGATTATTCATTCTTCTATCCTATTTTTATATATTTAAATCTCTAACACAGAGTATACAGGTGCATGTTTGCTTACAGCTTCACTTCCATTTAAAAAAGTCAAGTTCATAATAAAACAAGATTCTACTAAAAGGGCATTTACATTGTTTATTAATTTAGCAGCAGCATTCGCAGTTCCACCTGTTGCAATTAAATCATCAATCATTAATACTCTTGCATTAGGTATGTCTTTAAAAGCATCTAAGTGTACTTCTACCTCATCAAAACCATATTCCAATTCATATTTTTCACATACAGTAGTAGAAGGAAGTTTTCCTTTTTTACGAATTGGTACGAAACCGATTTTTAATCTATCAGCAAGAGCTGCTCCAAAAATAAAACCTCTGGCATCAATTCCAGCTATATAATCTAAATCATATGTTTTGTAACGTTCTTCTAAATGATTCATCAATACTTGGTAGGCTTCTTTATTGTTTAATAAAGTCGTAATATCTTTAAATACTATGCCTTTTTTTGGAAAGTCTTGTATATCTCTTATTGAGTCACTTATTATTTGTTTGTCTGCTTTACTTAAATTCACTTTTTACCTTTTTTGCTTTTTAACTTTTACTTCTCTTCGTATGCTGTATCAATAATGTGACAAATAGTATGTCCAAATAAAATATGCATTTCTTGAATACGTGGAGTATCATTTGAGGGTACTATTAAATTCACATCACAGTATTCATTCATAGCTCCTCCATCACGTCCAGAGAAACCAAGAATTCGGCATCCCATTTCACGTCCCAGTCTAAAAGCAGAAATCACATTTTTAGAATTCCCAGAAGTTGAGATTCCTAATAGTAAATCCCCTTTATTAGCCAAGGATTCAACTTGTCTGTCAAAAATTCTCTCATATCCATAGTCATTTCCAATAGCTGTTAAAGCAGAAGTATCAGTAGTAAGTGCAATACCAGGTAATCCACGTCTTTCTGTTTTATAACGTCCTGTTAATTCTGCTGCTATATGTTGTGCATCAGCGGCGCTTCCACCATTTCCAAATAACAGTATTTTATTACCCGCTTTTAAAGTATCCACTGCTAATTTAGCAGCTTCTTCTAAAGGCCCTTGCATAGTATTTATTACATTAGTAATTGTTTCTAAATGTAAATTAAATTCATTTTTAATAATGTCTTTCATTTTAGAGCCTTATTTATTTTTGATTTTTTCAATGAGTTTTGTTGTGCTTTTGCCTTCAACAAATTCAACCAATCGTGTTTCTTTTGCAATATCAGAACCAACTACTTCTTTACCTTCATAATCAGCCCCTTTTACAAGAGTATGAGGCTGTATTTTTTTAATAAGTTCATATGGCGTATCATCATTAAATACCACTACATAATCAACACTCTCTAACGCACTTAACATATACGCTCTGTCATCTTCTTCATTTACAGGTCTGTTCTCACCTTTTAAAGCTCGTACTGATGCATCAGAATTTAATCCAACAATTAATACATCTCCAAAAGATTTAGCAATATTTAAATAAGAAACATGTCCCTTATGTAAAATATCAAAACAACCATTGGTAAAAACAATTTTTTTGTTTTTTAAGGCAAGACGTTTTGTAAGATTTTCTATTTCATCTTGTGTTTTAATATGAAGTTCAATGGAGCTTTTTGAGATACTTGATTTATAATCTTCTATTTCATCTAAACTTACTGTTGCAGATCCAAGTTTTCCTACAACTACACCAGCTGCTAAATTAGCAAACTCAACTGCAATTTCAATATCATCTTGTAAACACAAAGCAAAACCTAAAGAAGCAAGTACGGTATCCCCTGCCCCAGTCACATCATAAACTTCACGTGCAACTGTGGGTTTGGTAATCACATTATTGTCTTTTAAAATAGCAATACCATCTTCACTTAAGGTAATAACAGAGTATGTTAAAGCTGCTATATCTTTCAGTCTTTTTAATGCAAATTCCAAAGTATCGCTAGAATCAATCTCAATTCCAGAAGCAATTTGTGCTTCTTTTTTATTAGGTGTTAATAAATAAGCACCCTTGTATTTAGAATAATCTGTTCCTTTTGGATCTACTAATACTTTTTTATCGTATTTACTTGCGTACTCAATAATTTCTTTTGTTAACGTATCAGTTAAAACACCTTTTCCATAATCTGATAATAAAATAATGTCATAACCATTAATAATTTCTTGAAATTTAGAAAATATTTTTTTTACTGACTCAAAAGATATATCATTTTTACTTTCATGATCATATCTAACAATTTGTGACTTAGCAGCCATAAGACGTGATTTTTTAGATGTTTTTCTTCCTGCTTGTTCTGTTAAAAAAGACTTAGCACCTGTTTCATCTAAGATATATTTTAATTCATTTGCAACAGCATCATTTCCAACAACAGAAAGTACTCCTACTTCTGCTCCTAAAGAAACAAGATTATTAATAACGTTTCCAGCCCCACCTAAAACAGTAGTTTCGCTTTTAATATCAACTACAGGAACAGGAGCTTCTGGAGAAATACGCTCACAGCTTCCCCATAAATAATGATCAATCATTAAATCCCCAATAACTAAAATCGAGGTTCTTTTATTACTTTGTAAAATACTTTCAATCATTATTTCACCTCCGTTGTATATAAACGTTTAATCTCTTCTATATAAGCTTTAATCCCATCTTCTAGCTCATATGCTGGTTCATATCCAATATCAGCAGTAGTAGCACAAATATTTGCTTCTGTATGAAATTGGTATTGGCCAATAAAAGGATTAGGAATATAATTCGTACCTAAACTAGTACCTAAGTTTTCTTGTAAAAGATCAGCTATGTCTTGAAAAGATCTTGCTTTTCCAGTACCTACATTATACACACCAGAAACACCACTTGAAGCTGCTTTAATATTAGCCTGAATGACATCTTCTATGTAAACAAAATCTCTTAAAATCTTATCACTGCCTTCAAAAAGTTTAGGTGTATTACCTGCAAGTATTTGATGGCCAAATTGTACAACAGTAGAAGCTGTTTTATTTTTGAAAAATTCTTTTGCTCCATATACATTAAAGTAACGCAATCCAATAATAGAAATACCTAGGTCTTTTTTAATATAAGTATCTGAAATATTATCCATCATTAGTTTTGAGAAACCATAAACATTTCCAGGTGCTTCATCCCCTGGAGTTTGTGGAGATGAAGCATCTCCATAAGTAGCAGCTGATGAAGCATAAATCATGTGGGCTTTGTGTTTAATAGCAATTTTTAATAAATCTTCATAAGCATTCACATTGGTTTTAATCATTAAATCTTGTTCTTCTACCGTAGTATCAGAAATAGCCGCTTCATGAAAGATATAATCAAAGTTATAGTCGTATTTTAAAGCTTTTAAAAGTTTCCTATCATTGATATCACCTGAGATTACCGTGCCATTAAAACCAAGTAGGTTTTTATAATGTCCAAAACTTTTTAGATTACCATTTGATAATGTAGCTGTTGAACGAAAACAATCAAGAGCAATGATATTGGCTTTTGGATAGTTGTCTTGAAAATAAAAACATAAGTTAGAACCAATGAAACCTGCTGCCCCTGTAATTAATATAGTCTTGTTATTAAAATCTGTATTTGTATATGTCATAGTTTATCCAATTGTTTAATATAGTAAATATATTATCCAAAAAATCATTATGACTTTATAATAAAAATATCTAAATTGTAATATACTCAGGTCATGAAAATATTAAGCTTCATTCTATTTACTTTTTTATCACTGTATTCTTTTCAAGTAGAGATTGAAAGACCCAATCAATATACCAATCAAGATGTAAGTGGTTGGGTTATGAGTGAGAAACTAGATGGAATAAGAGGTTATTGGAATGGAAAAGAATTCTTAAGTAAAAATGGCAATAAAATCTATGCACCTGCTAGTTTTACTAAAAACTTCCCTTCTTTTGAACTGGATGGGGAATTGTGGACAAAAAGAAATGATTTCTCAAATATTCAAAGCATTGTTTTAGATAAAACTCCGTCAAAATACTGGAAAGAAATCTCCTATAATATTTTTGAAGCCCCAAATGCTAAGGGTAATTTTCTAGAACGTGTTAATAAAGCAAAAAATTGGTTTAAAAATAATCCCAATTCACAAGTACATATTATTGAACAAATAGTATGCAAAAACAAAAAACATCTATACGATTATCTTAAAAAAATTGTTTTATTAAAAGGTGAAGGTGTAATAGTAAAAGACCCTAATTTAGAATATATTAAAACAAGAACAAATAAAGCCCTAAAAGTTACTATGTTTTACGATACAGAAGGTAGAGTTGAGAAAATAAATTATGGTAAAAACAATACAATGCGTTCTTTATTAATAAAACTAGAAAATAATGTGACGTTTAATTTAGGAGGTGGCTTTAGCAAAGATGAGAGAGCAAATCCCCCTTCTGTTGGTGATATCGTGACTTTTAAATACTATGGTCTAACTAAGAATAAAAAACCGCGTTTTGCTTCTTTCTTACGAATAAGAAAAGAAGAATAGTTCACATTAATACTTTTAAAACTAATTTTTAATAATACTTTTTATATCAGCAATAGAATTACAAACATATTGTGCCAAAGAATCTTTTTCAATAAAATCATGCCCTGATTTTACTTGAATGGTATTAGTTATCCCTGCATTTAGAGCACATTTAATATCAGAACTTTTATCCCCAATTAACCAAGAATTATCTAAATCAATACTGTGATTTTTTAAAATATTATCGATCATTTGTGTTTTTGGTTTTCGGCACTCACATTCTTGATTTGGGGCATGAGGACAAAGCTCTACTTGTGAAATGTTAATATTATGTTTTTCTAATTTTTCTAACATCCAAGAAGTAAGAATATCAAAATCTTTTTGCGTGTAATATCCTCTTCCAATTCCAGATTGATTCGTAATAATAAAGAGTTTGTAATCCAAAGATAATAAATACTGCAAAGAAGAAAAAAGACCAGGAATAAATTCAAAATCTTTTATCTTATGCAAATAGTTTTTTTCAATATTAATTACCCCATCACGGTCTAAAAATACAGCTTTTTCTAACAATTAAGCTTCTTTACTTTTATCATAAAAATAATTTGTGGCTTCAACAAAACCATCAACGCTTCCACAATCAAAGCGTGTACCTTTAAATTTATATGCTAACACTTTACCTTGTTTTGCTTGAGCTAAGAGCGCATCGGTAATCTGAATCTCGCCACCTTTTCCAGGCTCAGTTACTCTTAAAATATCAAAAATATCAGGTGTTAAAATATACCGTCCAATAATTGCTAGATTGGAAGGTGCATCTTTTGCTTCAGGTTTTTCAACCATATCCGTAATTCTAAAAATTCCCTCTTCTATTTCAGTACCTGAAATAACACCGTATTTATTTGTTTTATCCATAGGTATTTCTTCAATAGCTACAATTGAGCATTTATATTTGTCATATAATTTTGTCATTTGAGATAAAACACCAGCTTCTCCATCCCTATTATCACATAAATCATCTGCTAATACTACAGCAAAAGCTTCATTTCCAATAAGTGTTTCTCCTGTTAAAATAGCATGTCCTAGACCTCTCATCTCTACTTGCCTAGTATAAGAAAATGTACACTTATTCAAAACAGAACGAATTTCTCTTAATAAAGGTTCTTTTGATGTTCCTTTAATTTGATGCTCTAACTCATAAGAAATATCAAAATGATCTTCAATCGCACGTTTTCCACGCCCAGTAACTATAGCCATAGTATCCATACCAGCTTCTAAAGCTTCTTCAACAGCATATTGAATCAAAGGTTTAGTAAGTACGGGTAACATCTCTTTAGGCATGGCTTTTGTAGCAGGTAAAAAACGTGTACCATATCCAGCAGCAGGGAATAAACATTTGGTAATTCTTTGTGAATTCATTAATACTCTTTTATTTTTTTAAGATTATAACAAAGATAGACTTAGGAGTATACTAACAATATAGATAGTTTAGTACAAGGGGTAATTTCGTGAAACAATACCTGCTTCATTTAATTTTGTACATAAAGTACTAACATTAGGAGTAATCAACAAAACAATTTCTTTAGTTAACGTTGTATTTTTAACTTCAATAGAAATACAAGTACTATCTCCATCAACAAAAGAAACTTTTTTATCTTTCACCGTCCATAAAGTTTCGTTCAAAGTTATAACATCCGATATTTTATCAACAGAGCCCATACTTAAAGAATAACTTTGCAAAGAAGAAATAGTAGAAACAATATCTTGTTTTAAAACAGCAACATCTGCCATTGATTTAGCATTAAAAAACTTAGGCAAAGCAATACTAGCCAATGCTGAAATAATTACAATCACGAAAATAAGTTCCAAAAGAGTAAAAGCTTTTATTGATTTGTTATGCATTTGAGGCCCCAGTATAATAATATTTAAAATTATATCATAGGGAAGATTAGAAAGTAATCTATTTTAATAAAAAAGTTTAGGCTAATTTCTAACTAAGCATTTGCTTTATCTTTTAATATTACTCTAAACTCTTTTCCCATTCAAATGCACTTCTACAGATTAAGTCTAAATCATCATATTTAGGATTCCACTTCATTTTTTCTTTAATTTTTGTATTATTAGAAACTAGAACACTTGGATCTCCTTCTCTTTTTTCACCTTTTAGTACTGTAAAGTTTGTATCACTAACATTCTTTACTGCTTTAATAATTTCTTTTACTGAATACCCATATCCATAACCTACATTAAAAGTATCACTTTCATTATCATCTAAATAATCAATTGCCAAAATATGTGCAGAAGCTAAATCATCAACGTGTATATAATCTCTAATACATGTTCCATCTTTTGTATCATAGTCCTCTCCAAAGATAGTAATTTTATCTCTTTTATGTAAAGAGGTTTTTACAACTAATGGTATTAAATGTGTCTCTGGATCATGTCTCTCTCCAATACGTGGTAAAAGTTTTTTATTCTCTTCATAAAAAACATCTGCACCTGCGACATTAAAATATCCAAATATTACATATTACTATTTACAGAAACAACATCTTTAATTATATTTTCGCTCATTAATTTTGAGCTACCATATGGATTTATAGGTTTCGTATCAAAATTCTCATCAATTATTCTTGAACCCTTTATTTGACTAAAATCAGGTTCTCCATAACATGCGGCTGTTGAAGAAAATATAAATTTTTCTACATTAAACAAAGCAGCTAGATTAATTAAATTTGCTGTATTTACAGTATTATTCATATAATACTTACTAGGATTAGACATAGACTCGCCTACTATACTATATGCTGCAAAATGTATTATTGTTTCTATCTTATTATTTTTAAAAATTTCTTCAATTTTTTCAAAGTTTTTCAAATCTACATTTATGAATTTAAAGCTGTAAATTTCTTTTAAGCTATTAATAGCCTCAATCTTTCCAGTACTAAGATTATCTATTACAATTATATCTTCTTTTTTTTCTAATAATTGTTTAACAACATGGGAGCCAATATAACCAGCTCCTCCCGTTACAAGAATTGACATATATTTTCTTATTAAAAATTTGTTTATATTCTAAATTAAAGCTTATGAATTTAGCTTATGCTCAAATTCAGGCACAATTTCTTTTAGTTTCACTAAAGGAGTAGAAGAATTAATTAACTCTTCAATTTTTGTATTTAATTCATTAATATCAAAAAAACTAGGACTAGCAACAGTAATAGATTCATAGGCTGTTTTTTTATCAGAATCATTTATCAAAAGTTCTTCATAAAGTTTCTCACCAGCTCTTAACCCGCAAAATTCAATTTCTATGTCATCTCTACCAGACAATACAATCATTTTTTTGGCTAAATCCACTATTTTAATAGGTTCACCCATATCAAGAATAAAAAGCTCACCACCTTTTCCAATACTCGCAGCTTGTAATACCAATTCACAAGCTTCTGGTATTAACATAAAATATCTCGTAATATCAGGATGGGTTACTGTAATATTTAAACCAAGTTCAATTTGCTTTTTAAACTTAGGAATAACAGATCCAGAAGAACCCAAAACATTCCCAAAACGAACAGCAACAATCTCTGTATCTTGTGAGTCTACATTTTGAGCATAGAGTTCACATATTCTTTTAGTAGTGCCCATTACATTTGTAGGACGTACCGCTTTATCCGTTGAAATTAAAACAAACTTTTTCACTCCAAACTCAATAGCTAAATCAATACAGTTCTTCGTACCCGATATATTATTTGTAATTCCACTTAAAATATTATCTTCTACCAATGGCACGTGTTTATAAGCTGCTGCATGAATCACCATATCAGGATGATACTTTTCAAAAGTCTCTTTTAATATCTCTTTATCAACAACAGACTTCATAACCGATACATGATTAAAGTCTTTTAATTCTTCACTAATACTATAGAGATTAATCTCACTGTGATCAACTAAGATTAACTGTTTAGCATTAAAATGTACACATTGTCTAGATATCTCAGAACCAATACTCCCACCAGCTCCTGTAATTAGAATAGTTTTATCTTCAATAAAATGCTCAATTTGTTTTTGATCCAAGTCAGCAGGATGCCTAGCTAAAAGATCTTCAACCGTAATATCTTTTAATTGTTTTGAAAAACTTTCTTTCTTTAAAATATTTTCTAAAGATGGAAGTATTTTAATACTTTGAAACTTACCTTCCATCTCATTATAAATAGCATTGATTTCTTCTTTTGAAGCAGAGGGCATTGCAATAATCATAATATCAAAATGATCTGTTTTATATTTTCTTAAATACTTCTCACGTGATAAAATAGCTAACCCATCAATAGATCTATTTTGCAGAACCTTCTCATCATCAATAAAACAAACCACTTTATACTCAGAAGTTGAAAATTCATTTTCAAGCTGTAATCCCGCTTTTCCAGCCCCATAAATAACAATATTCTTAGACTTAAATGTTCTTGATCTATTAATTAAAAAATTATAAGCATACATTAAAAAAGAAATAGAAAATATATATAAAAACAACTCAGATAAAATAAAAGATATTCTATATTCTCCATAAAGAAAAGGCATATAGACAAAAAAAGCAGCTATATAAACAATACTTTTAATCAAAAAAGATCGAGAAGACGTTTTAGACCAAGACAAAGAATAATCTTTTAAAATCAAAAAAGAGCAAACAAAGCGAACAATAACTACAAGTATAATTAGAGAATAATCAAAAGGTAATTTAAATATAAAAAAAGACCAAGAAAATGTAATACAAGTTAATACAATAATTACCAATAAATTTAATACCCGTTTATCTATACTAAACATTATTTATTTAAACTCTTTCTAATAACATCAGATATTATCGTAACATCATCTTTAGTCATAATGGTCGAACTGGGTAAACATAAACCACGTTTAAATAATTCTTCACTAGTTCCATCCAAATATGTCTTTGAGCCTTTAAATAAAGGTTGTAAATGCATAGGTTTCCACAAAGGTCTTGATTCTACATTAATTTTATCTAATGCTTCCATTATTTTATTGGGAGAAGTTTTTCCAAATACCAATGTACTTAACCATCTGTTTCCTCGAGAGTTTTCAAGTTCTGGCATAAAAGTAATTTCTTCTATATCATTTAAAGACTCTTTATACCAAGAAAAGATTTCTCTTTTTTGGTTCACACGCTCATCTATCACTTCCATTTGAGCTACCCCTATAGCAGATAAAACATTTGACATCCTATAGTTATATCCATACTCATTATGTTCATAAAATATTTCATTTTCTCTTGCTTGAGTTGAGTAAAACATAGCTTTTGTAATATATTCTTTATTCTTGGAAACCAACATACCTCCACCAGAAGTTGTTAATATTTTATTACCATTAAATGAATATATTCCAAAGTCACCGAATGTCCCAGTATGTTTGCCATTAAAGGTAGCTCCTAAAGACTCAGCCGCATCTTCTATTAAATAAATGTTATGTTCTTTACAAATAAGAACGATTTTCTCAATATCTGCACATTGACCATATAAATGAGTAAGAATCAACGCTTTAGGTTTTTTAGCACAGTTTTTTAAATACTCTTCTAGAAGTTTAGGTGAAATATTCCAAGATTCTATATCACTATCAATAAATACTGGATTGGCACCTTGGTACAAAATTGCTGAAACAGAGCCAATAAACGTAAATGTTGATGCCAATACATCATCATCTTCTTTAATCCCTAAAATTCGAAGTGCTAAGTGTATGCCAGCCGTTCCAGAAGATAGCGCGATTGCATTTTCACTTTTCGTATATGTTTTTATACTGTCTTCAAACTTATTCACAAACTCGCCTAAAGGTGCAATATAATTGCTTTCAAATACTTTTTTTATATATTTAAGTTCATTTCCACTCATATGTGGAGCAGATAAAAAAATTCTTTCTTTCAATTTAATTCCTTTATTATTTTGCAAGGATTGCCATAAGCTAATTTATTATTGGATATATTTTTAACAACTACTGATCCGGCACCTATAATGCAATTTTCATTAATACTAATGCCTTGAATGACACTTGCACCAATACCAATATGTGAAGATTCACCAATATATACATTTCCTGCAAGTGCAACCTTCGGAGAGATATGTGCAAAATCACGAATAGTATTCTCATGCTCAATTAAACAAGAAGAATTTAGTATGACGGCTTTACCAATCTTGCTACCTGCATTAATAACAACATTTGGCATAACTACAGTAGCTAAACCAATAGATACAGAAGGTGAGATAATAGAACTTGGATGAATTAAAGTAACAAGATTAAAATTAAAATCAAGAACTTTTTCAAACAAAAGTTTTCTTGTATCATTTGCTCCAATTGCCAACGCTATTGGTATATTATTTTTAAGTTTTATGTCCTCAAAAGGCAAAAAATCATTTTCACCATCATCTACAAATATAATATCATTATATCCACAAGCGCTAGCAATATCAGCTACAACCAAACCATGACCACTAGAA
Source organism: Campylobacteraceae bacterium (assembly GCA_013215945.1). Taxonomy (NCBI): domain Bacteria; kingdom Pseudomonadati; phylum Campylobacterota; class Epsilonproteobacteria; order Campylobacterales; family Campylobacteraceae; species Campylobacteraceae bacterium. The sequence continues at coordinate 137,483 of JABSOM010000003.1, read as the reverse complement.
CCATAAATATAAATACTTTTTTTCATAATTATTTACTGCCTTGAAATTTTTCCATCGTTATTACTGTTGTTGATGAGATATCACTTCTTTTTACAACTTTTAAAAAAGTAAGCCAAAGAATTTTCATATCTAAAATAAAAGATTTATTTTCAACATACCACGTATCATATTCAAACTTTTTTTCCCAAGATATTGCATTTCTTCCATTAACTTGAGCCCACCCTGTAATACCTGGTTTTACATCATGTCGTTTTTTTTGTTTATCATTGTATAAAACTAGATATTCTATTAACAAAGGTCTAGGTCCTATAAAACTCATTTCACCTTTTAGGACATTCAATATTTGAGGAAGTTCATCCAAGGAGGCACTTCTAATGAATTGTCCTAAACCTTCTAGCCTTTTTTCATCAGGTAAAAGATTTCCCTTTGCATCTTTTTCATTTGTCATTGTTCTAAACTTATAAATAGAAAAAATACTTTCTTTATATCCGGGACGTTTTTGTCTAAAGAAAATAGGTCTTCCCATTTTAATTAAAATTAAAAAAGACAGAATAATTAATATTGGAGAAACGACAATTATAAGAAAAGAAGACAGAATAATATCAAAGATTCTTTTAATTCTATAGTGCATCATATACATCCAAGTATTTTTTTACTACAACATCCACATCAAATTCTTCTAATACTTTCATTCTAGCCTTTTTCCCCATGGTTTTTCTTAAGTTTTCATCTAAAAATAACTTCTCTATTTTATTACCCAATTGTTTTGTATTTCGAACCGGAACCAAGTAACCATTAACACCATCATCAACTACTTCTTTACAGCCAATAGCTTTTGTCGTTACTATAGCTTTACTCATTGAAGCAGCTTCTAATAATGTACGAGGCACACCTTCTCTATAACTAGGCAAAACACATATATCACTTATGGCAGTAAGATTCAAAATATCATCTCTATGTCCAAGCCAAGATACAAATGGTTTTTTTAAATATTCTTCATTTGCGCAAGATACATTGTTTTCATCTGTATCTCCCACAAAAATAAATTTTATATTCTCATACTTAGATGATAATATTTTTGCTGCATCATAATACTCTTTAATGCCTTTATGCCAAATTGCTCGAGAAACCATCAAAACAACAATTTTTTGTGACAAATTCAATTCTTTTTTTAACTTAATAATTGTTAAATCTTCAACATTATTCATATCGTAGATACTGCTATTAATTCCAGAACTCTTTATCAAAACTGCTTGATCTTTTCTCACAAGTTTTTTGCGGATAAAATATCTCATATCGTCGCTGTTTTGAAAGATTACATGATTAACTTTTTTGTTGGCTTCTTTATACAGTTTTTCCATAATTAATCTAATTCTCTGCGCTTTTTTTGTTTTTTGAATATAAAAACTTCCTAAGCCAGTAACTGAATTAATGATATTTGGAACTTTTGCTAAATGCCCAGCAATTGAGCCATAAATATTTGGTTTTGCCGTAAAATTATGTAAAATATCCAAATCCAAACGTTTAATAACTTTGTATATATTTCGAATAGTTTTTAGTTCTTTAAAAGGGTTAAGACTTTTTCTGCTTATAGCATAAGGTAAAGCTTCAATACCATATTTTTCAAACTCGTCAAACTTATCTCCCCTAGGGCAAATAGCATATACCTTATGTCCTTCTTTAATTAAAGCAATCATAATAGGAAGCCTAAAAAGATATAAATTTAAATCTAGGTGGGACAAAAATGCGATTTTATGTATTTTTTTATTCATTATTGACTCTTTTCCCATACTTCTAAACAATATAAATTCCAAAGCATTTTCGCTCTTTTTTCTTCTGAAACATTTATTTTTTTATACAATAATTGATTTATAAACTTTTTACTGATAAATTCTTGTGAATAGGATTTATTACTTAAACTATCAAAGATATTGTCTTTTAAATCATTATTCACCCATTTTAATAAAGGCACTTCAAAACCTCTTTTGGGTTGGTGTATTATCTCATCGTTTAGATATTTTTTGGATAATTCTCTTAAGATATGTTTTGTTGACTTGCCTTTGATTTTATAAGAATTTTGTAAAGTCGGTGCAAATTCGATTAAATATTTACTTAAAAAAGGACTTCTTCCCTCAAGAGAAGCTGACATCGTTGCAATATCCATTTTTACTAATAAATCAGAAAATAAAAGCATATTGAAGTCTAAATATAACATTTTAGAAAAGTCATCTAAGTTTGTATTGTTTATAAAACCATTCATATCATTTAAAACGGAATTATTTTTAAATGTATATTCATCTTCAAATATATCAGTAGTAGAACTTAGATAATAATCTAATCCACTTTTATTTGACATAGATAATAATCGGTATATATGATTATACAAGGATTTTTTATTATGAGGTTTTGGTATGATTTTAGTTAAAAAAGATATATAAGAAGCAATTTTAATTAAACCATTAGCAGCTGGTACATATCTTCTATATCCTCCAAATAATTCATCTGCTCCATCCCCATTTAAGATAACAGTTACATGTTTTTTTGCTTCTTGAGAGACATAATAACTAGGGATTGCAGAGCTATCCATAAAAGGTTGACCATAATTTAATAGAATCTTTTCAATATCATTTTTTAAATTCAGGGAAAGAGATATTTCATGATGATTCGTATTGTATTGTCTCGCAGTGATTTTAGCCAAATGAGATTCATCAAAAGCTCCCTCAAATTTTACAGTAAATGTTTTTAAATTACTTGTAAATTCACTAGCAATTGCCACTACTAAAGAACTATCAATACCTCCACTTAAAAATGCCCCAACTTCTAAATCTGAGGATAAAAGCCTGTTTTTTACGCTTTTACGTAACAAAACATCTGTTTGTTCTAAAGCTTCTGAAAACGACATATCAGATTTCTTTTCATAACATTTTAATATATCAAAATATTTTTCTTTTTTTATTTCTAAACTCTCTAGATTAATTGTACAAAAACTTCCTGCTTCAAGTTCTTCAACATTTTGATAAGCTGTAGTCTCTTTATAAAAAAAACCACTTCGTATATAGGCATATATATTATCTTCATTGATTTTTAAAGAGCCAATACCAGCTTTTATTGCATTTAGTTCACTAGCAAACATTAAAGAGTTTTTATCTTTATAAATAAACAAGGGTTTTTTTCCAGATCTATCTCGAGCTAAAAATATTGAATTTGTATCTTTATTTAATACTGCAAAAGAAAACATGCCATCAATATGTTTAAACATGTCTTTCCCATACTTTATGTACAAATACAATAAAGTTTCAGTATCTGATAGTGTTTTAAAAGTAAAATCTAAGAGGTACTTCTTACGAAGAGAAAGATGATTATATATCTCTCCATTAAAGATAACTACATATTGATTAAATGAATAAGGTTGTTGCCCGTGATCAATGTCTTGAATTGATAGCCGAGTATGTAACAAATTAACATTTTTGTATCTATATGAACTTTGTTCATTTGGACCTCTATGAAAAAGTGCTTTTAAGATATCATCTCTTTTATATTTTAAATTAATTGTTCCCGCTATTCCACACATTTTTTTTCCTTCTTTCCCATCATATAAAAGTAATACATAAATAGCCAAAAAATAGGTTGTCTAAATACAAAATGAAAAGTAATAAAGACTAACAAAGAAAGAAACGCCAAGGTTAAAAAAACATCCTTTTGCTTAATCAACGAAATCATAATTTTCAATATCAAATACAAAAATAATACAATTCCAATAAGTCCTGTCTGTGTAAACCAATCAATATAAGTATTATGAACTTCCCAATACTTTGATAAATTTAGATTTTCTTGATAACTATGTGGGCCAAAACCAAAACCAGAATATATCATATAATTGATATCATCAAAAGCATTTCTAATTAATGTAAATCTTCCATCAACAATAAGTAAATTTTCTAACATATTGATCAAACTTAGAGAATAATATACTAACAAAAATCCGAGCAACACAAAAATTGTAATCGTTAGCAGTTTAAATACTTTATTCATATACATAAATAATTTTAAAAATATATACATAAAACTAGGAAATAACCACGAAAGAAATAAAGCATCACTTTTTATGCAATAACCAATAACAACAGAAAGAGTCACGACAAGAAAAATTTTACTATTATCATTATTTCTATATTTATTTTTATACTTAATTAATAAAAATGGAATAATAGTAAAAAGTAATGCCAATTGATTTGGATTTAAAGAAAGACCCAAAAATCTATAATCAGCTGGGTACCAAGGTATTATATTTAAAGTTTCTCCAAAAAACAATGCAAAAATAAGAACAAAGGAATAGAAAAAAACTGAATAGTATATTAGTTCTTCAATTTTCTTTTCTATGCTACACTCTTTTTCATTAAAAAAATGCAACACGAATAAGATTAAAATAATAAATGAATATGCAAAAAAATCATGTACAATATTTTTAATAGAATTTTCATGTCCAACTAAAAAAGCGATAATACTTCCTGTAAAAAGAAGAATGAAAGAAAAAAACCAAAAAACCAATATATCATTCTTAATTACACTTTTATAATTAAAAGATTTTATATTTTTCACTATTACGATAACAGAAACAAGAATTATTAAGCATTCACCTATACCAATAGGTAAAGAAGAAAATCTAAATTGTGTAAATAAGGTAAGTGCAATTGATAAACAAAAAATATAAAATAACACTACATTACCGTTCACTTAATAAATCCTTATTTAGGAAAATGCTTTCTAACCCATTAGTTAAATAAGGATAAGTATATTTTTCTAGCTCATGAAAATTATACACATACTTATAGTTTTTACATATTTTATACAAATTATTAGACAGTTCCTCAGTTTCATTATTATAAAAGACCTTTCCGCAGTTTATACTTTGAAATAAATTCTCAATTTCTTTATCTTCTATTCCATTAATGACACAAAAAATAGGATTTAATGTTGATAAGTACTCAAATAGTTTACCTGTTAAAATTCCTTTTTCTTTTTTTGTAGCCCATGTTAACATTAGATTAATAGAAGCTTGATTTTGTAATTCAATTGCAGATTTACGACTAATAGGCCCTTTTATCTCTATATATTTTTCTAAAGAATGTTCAATCGCCCATTTTTTCCATAAATGACCATCATTCCCTGCATAAATTAGTTTTATATTATTTGTAATTTTATTTCTATCTAATAGTAGTTTTACAGCTTTAAATACCATAGTTGCATCTCGCTTCCCTTCATATAACATTCCAGTATATACGATATTAAAACCTTTTTTAATCTTAATTTGATGTTCAATTAATGTTTCCATATCAATATCTAAACCATTTGTTATTGTAAAAATACATTTATTATATTTAAGTAAGCTTTTTTTCATACCATCACTAATTGTTACTAAAGCGTCAGCCTTTTTACAAATGAGCTCATTCATCTTCATCTGAAAAGATTTGAAGAATATTTCTGTATCATTTTCACCAAAAGGCAAATCTCTAAAATCTGCTATCCAATAACAATCTTTATAAATTAATTTAATTAAATATGCAATTAAATGGTTAGAATAGGGGCTGTAGGTTGAATAAATATATTTAATATTATTTTTCTTCATATAATAAAGGGCCCAAATTAAGCCAAAAAATACATACAAAAAACCACCTTCATAAGCAATATTCAAAGGAAAAGAATTTCTTAATTTTTGAAATAATCTATTTGCAGTTTTTTTACTTTTACTACTTGTATTCCTCATTTTTGATTCATTTTTACCATTAGTTTGGAATCTTGATTGAAAGATAGATTTGAGTACTTGTAAATCAAAAGAAGGAATATAAAGATATTTTATCTGTTTTAATTTTACTAAAAATGAATCATTCTGTAAGTATTTAAAGCTCATAGTTGTAATAACCGATACATCCCAATTCTTTTTTATTAGATTCTTCGCAAAATAATAGGGTCGTGTTGATCCGATAGCTTTTATAGGAGGAAAATAATATGCAATCAGTAAAATATTTTTCTTTTTCAATAGATATAATCTCCATTTTAAATTTTTGTATTTTATCTAAATTCACTTAATATGTAGATAAATTATATTTTAGAAGTTCCTTTATGATTATTTTACTAGTATCACCATTCCCATAGATATTCTTTTTATAATTTTTATTAAAAATATGATTTTCATATGATGATATAATCTTATGAAAGTTGGAACCTACAAGAATGTTATGGTTACCTTCAACTAATTCTACCCATTCAGTTTCTTCTCTTAATGTTATACATGATTTATTAAAAAAATAGGCTTCTTTTTGTAATCCTCCGCTATCTGTCATAATAATATCACAATTACTTATTAACCAAACCATTTCTAAATATCCAACAGGATCAATTATCATAAAATTCACATCAATATTATATTTTTCAATAAATTTTTTTGTTCGTGGATGCAAGGGTACCACTACTTGTTTCTCCTTACTAATTTGATTAAGCGCACTAATTATTGAGCTTAACTTTTTAATATTATCCGTATTTTCAGCTCTATGAATTGTTGCTAAAACATAGTTATTCTCTAAATGACAATCTGGCTTTCTTGCTAAGTTTTTATAAAAGATTGCTCCGTCTTGCATTACATCTCCAACATGTAATATTTTACAAGTAAAATTACGATACCCCTCTTTTTCTAAATTTTGTATTGCAGTATGAGTAGGACAAAAAAGAATATTACTTACTCTATCTGTAAGAATTCTATTTACTTCTTCTGGCATTTTCATATTATATGATCTTAAACCTGCTTCAATATGAGCAAGTTTAACGTGAAGCTTAGATGCCACTATCGAACCAGCCAAAGTAGAATTTGTATCTCCGTATACTAAAATCCAATCTGGTGATTCTTTAAGAACAACTTCTTCAATTTTTTCTATCATTTGGCCAGTCATTGAACCATGTGATTTTCCACCTATTCCTAAGAAATAATTAGGTTTTGGTATTTGCATTTCTTCAAAAAAAATATCACTCATGTTTGCATCATAATGTTGACCTGTATGAAGTATAATTTCTACTACTTCTTTATGTTTTGCTATTTCTCTACTTACCGAACCAGCCTTTATAAACTGTGGTCTTGCACCTAGGATTGTTAGTATTTTCACGTCACTCCCTTTTTTTAAAAAAAGTTATTATTTTCAAGTCTTCTTTTTCTATCATTAATAAACTCACTGCTATCAGGACAACAAATAAGAATAATATTTTGACACTAATAAATAATAAGCTGATAGTATTAAAATAATCTACGAGTAAATAACTAGCAATTATGACTATTAATAAACTAAAAATCGTCCTTGCCCATCTAAATGGTATAAAATAATACTCTTGACTCATTCTAACTCTTACTACAAATATACTAACAGCACTTATCAATGTAGCAAGTGCAGCACCTTCTATTCCAAACATTGGTATCAACAAGAAGTTTAAACCGGTATTTAAAATCGCTGCTATTATTGAAATAATAGCTATTAATTTTGTTTTTTTTGCAACTCCTAGTCCAGGGATAAATATATACATATTTGTAAAGAAAACTGCCAACACTAGTAATGGTATTACAGGTACTGCAGCATAATAATCTTTTGTACTCATAAGCACTATTATCTCTTTTGAAAAAAGTATAGCTCCTGCAGTAACCGATATCATAAATATCCAAAATAATTCAAATAATCTTACAATATTTTTTGGGGTTTCTTTTTCTTTATAATGTTTATAAATCAAAGGAGATAAGGAGCTTTGAAAGCCTATCATTACTAAACTGGTAACTGCAGCGAACCTATACGCAAGTCCATATATCCCTAATTCATCTAATCCTAAAAAATACTTTATTGCAATTCTATCTATAAACAAAGCTATAAATATGGCTACACTAGAAAATACAAGTGGAAAGGAAAAGTGTATTAACTCTTTAAATTTTGTGTATACAAAAACCATCTTGTAACTTTTTTGAGCATAGTAAATAGATAATACCATACAAAGGCTATTTCCAACAATTTGCCCTATAAATATACTTTCTATTTTCATCTTTTCTATCACAAGTAGATATACAGTTATACTGGCCACTATCGTAACATTTACAATACTAACTGTTACTAACTGTTTTGGCATGATTTGCCACTTTAACTGACCAGATGTAAAGTAAAACAATCCAGAAGTAAAGACAGAGAAGGTAGCTAGTAGAAATATACTTTTATATTTTATATCATCGAGTAACCATAGCGTAAAAATATCTGAAAAACTAAACGAAATAATTAAATATATCATATAAACAAAAACAGTAAATATAAATGCAGTAGATACATACTTCATCTTTTCATCTTCATCTTCAGTATCTTGGTAAAACCTAACAACTGCTTGATGTATCTCCAAAGCAATAGTAAGACTGATAAGAGAAGTAAGTATGATAAATAAATCTATCACTCCATATTCACTTGGAGTTAGGTATCTAGTATATATAGGAACAAGAAGTATGCCTATACCACGAGTAAACACTGTGCCTATAGTATATATAAAACTATTTTTCAAAAATGATTTTATCAATCTATAATACCATTTTCGTTTAAAACTTTCTTTACATATTTGCTTGCTGCTTCATATGTATAGTGTTTGTGTGCAAATGCATAACCATTATCAGCATAATATTTTATCTTTTCTGGATGATTCAGTAAGTATTTTAGATTATCATATACTTCCCAATATCTTGTTATCATCCATGCATCTTCACTATCATGAGGTAAACCAGTTTCTATAGTGGAGTCAGCAGACATCAAAACAGCGCAATTATTTGCCATAGATTCTATTCCAAATACACCAGGTACAAATGCATAAAATTGATTAAGAACGATATGACTAGATTTTAGATGTTCCAGTACAGTTTCATTTGGAATATTTTGAAGTTCAATATATTCGAAATCATATCCCTCTATTTCTAATTTTTTAATTGCAGCCCTTACAAGAGGAGTACCCTTAATTATTGGATTTGAAGGAGCATGTAAGATTTTAATCTTCTTTAAATTTTCAAACTTTTTTTTATTTTTACAAAATTTCTCTTCATTGTAAATATAAGGAAAAAAATATTGTTTTCCTTTAATGTATGAAAGGTGATCATATTTTGCTGATATTATAATATCAGCATATCGATCTGCAGAATATGCAATCTTTTTTAGCTTTTTTTCACAGACATAATTATCTGTACCTATATATTCTATAAAATGATCAATATTTAGTCTATTTATCATCTCTTTAATTAATTTAGGAGAACGGATATCACTTCCCAGAAACATACATATAATTTTTTTATTTTTTGCTTTTAAAAATTTAAATTCGTAGTCACGATTTAATAAAAAACCTGTATTCCACATATACCAAAAGTGTGTATTTTTATTCAGAAGATAACCTAAAAGAATCGGACCATAGAAAATTTTGAACAAATACTTCAAGTACTTATTTGATATCTTTATATTATAATCATAATCCAAATTATAATATGAATTATTATCCATACATACAGTTGTTACTGGCTTTATTATTTTAGAAACTAGGTTTAGCATACTAGCTACTTCTGAAACACCGCATACCCAAGAAATTTTTTTATTTTTGTTTTTATTTATATTTATGATTCTAAAAAAATAAAATACTAAATTCAATAACATAACTTGGAATATTATCAAAAAGCCTTTGATATAAATTCTCATAATTTTGTATTACTAACTATTTTAACAGGAGTGCCAAAGGCTTTCGAATAACTTTCTATATCTTTATTTACAAAACTATTTGTACCTATAACAACAAAATCTCCAATAGTAACACCTTTAGCTATTATCGTATTGGGTCCTATATAAACATTATTCCCTATTCTTGTATCTGCCTTTTGAATTTCCTTATTATTAATAACGCTTTCTACTGTATCATGTGTATAAACTTGTACGCCTGCTGAAATATTACAATTATTACCTATTTCTAAGATACCTCCAGAACCATCAAGTAGAGTATACGGCCCTATCCAAGTATTTTTACCAACAGAAACATTCCCTAGTATTAAACTGCTATCATATATAGAAGTTCCTTTTCCAAAACCACAGTACTGTGCTTTTTCCCATCTATCAATAATATAGTCTCCTACTGGTAATACACGACAAAACTTCTTTTTAATCTTGTCTCTTTTTATAAAAATAGATGAGAGAAAGGCTTTTATCATCGTTATTCATACCCTTTTATTTTCGAAACTATGTATTTAACATCAACATCATTATAACAAGGAAAAGTAATAGTATTTTCTTCTAAAAATATTGCATTTTTTTGAACATCATTATATTTATTTTTATAGTATGTTGTAGCACTTAAACAATATGTTCCTATAGTAGTTTCTATTTCATTGTATTTTAAATATTTTATTAAATCATCTCGACTAATATTCACGGGCACTTTAAATACTAATGACTGTACGTTATATTCTACATTTTTTTTTATAGTTTGTATCTCAAATCCTAGTGGACTTAATCCTTCTATATATTTATCTCTTATTAGATTTCTTGATGCAACTATTTCATCTAATTTTTGAAATTGTTTTATGCCCATTACACATTGTAATTCTGGCAACCTGTAATTGTAACCATAATCTACAAAATCAAATTTACCATTAGTAACTTTTGCTCCATGATTTAACTTAATTTCAAAAAAACTTGAATAGTCATCATTATTAAAAGTAATTGCTCCACCTTCACCTGTAGTAAGTAGTTTTCTAGGATGAAAACTAAAACAAGTAATATCTGCTATATTTCCACATTTAATACCAAGTTCACTGCTTCCTATAGCGCATGCACCATCTTCTATTAATGGAAGATTATATTTTTTACATATTTCTTTTACATCATGTATGCCACTTGGATTTCCAAGCGCATCTACAAAAATAACTGCTTTTGTTTTTGATGTGATTTTACTCTCAAGTTGCTCTGTTAACATATTAAAAGTATCTACATTAACATCTACAAATATTGGAATGGCACCTAGTTCTTCTACTACATTTGCAGTTGCAGGAAAAGAAAAGTCAGATACCATCACTTCATCACCAGCTTTTATATCCAGTACTTTTAAGGCCATAGCTAGTGCAGTTGTTGCAGAAGTTGTTAAATAGGCATATTTAGCGTCTGTATAACTTTTTATTTCATTACGAAATTCTTCTACATACTTTCCTTTTGTAAACCAACCACTATCAAAAATATCTTCAAATTCATTTTTTACTTCATCGAAAGATAAATATGGTTTTATTAATTTAATCATTTGATATTTTCCTTATACCATTTAAGTGTTTCTTTTAATCCATCTTCAAAAGATGTTAAATTATAATCTATTAAAGTTTTTACTTTTTTATTGCAAGCATTATGACATTCTACATCAGCACCTCTTGCCTCTTTTTGTAGAATTTTACCTTTATAATTCATAATCCTGGTAATTTTAAGTATTAAATCTTTCATAGATACTTGTCCATCTGTTGAAATGTTTACACTATCGCCTTTTTTCATTTTTGAATAAAGTTTTATTATAACATCTACAGTATCTAGTACATATATAAAATCTCTACTTTGTAAACCTGTTCCGTGGATTTCAGGATTTATATCATTTAATATTCTATATGCTGTTATAGGTATAATTCCGGCCATAAATCCTTTATAATTTTGTCTTGGACCATAATTATTAAAAGGTCTTACAATAAAAGCATCTACATTGTACATATTTATCCAAGAATTAACTGCTATATCGGCAGCAGCTTTTCCTGCTGCATAAGTAGTGGTTGGGTTAATTGGATGTTTTTCATCCATAGGTTCATACACGGCTGTACCATATACTTCAGAAGTAGAAAAATGTACTAATGTTTTAAAACTACCTTTTCTTTGATGTTCTAAAATATTCAAAATACCATTTACATTCGTATTAAATGCATTCTTTGGATTTACAAAAGAATAATTTAATGCTTTAGTTGCACAATTAAAAACTATGTCTATATCATGTTTTTCAAAGATATAATCTAAGGATGATGTAATTTCTAAATCATCTTTATACAAAATTGCACCCTTTAAGATAGCATCCTTAAGGTTTTCTTCACTTCCCAAAAACATGTTATCTATAATAACTACTTCTTTTGCACCCTCAACAATAAGTCTATCTACAAGATGACTTCCAATGAATCCAGCACCCCCTGTAACAAGGATAGTACTATTTTTTATGTATGGTCTACTTTTCATTTTGTCCTACTTATTCATTTTTTCATCAGCAAGTTCAAGAATCTTTTGAAGCCTTATAGCCTGTTTTGGACTTGAAATTGATTGTTTATTTTGTTCTATACATTTTTTAAAATGATCAATACTATTAAATAAAGCATCTTCTTGTTTTACATATGGCATCCAAACATCACCATCCCTAGTTTTAACAACATAATCTTTATATTCTATGTTTTTCCCAGATATTACATCTACACCTTTATCATAAACAGATAACTTTTCTGATTTTAAATCATCAAATACAACCATTTTTTTAGTACCTGCAACGACAAGTCTTCTTTCTTTTAATGGAGATATCCAGCTTGATTGGATATGGGAGATAAAGCCTTCATATCGTAAAGTCAAAAAACATAAACTTTCTTTTGGGTTATAATATTTTTCACCAACCGAATTTATGTAAAATGGTTCTTTTCCATTCATAAGATAGTCTATGATAGCCAAATCATGAACAGCCAAGTCCCACATTGCACTAACATCTTTTTTTATCTGACCTAAATTCATTCTCATTGCATCTATATAAAGAATATCACCTAACTCATCATTCTCCATCAAAGATTTTATTTTTTTAATAATAGGATGAAATATCATAATATGATCTACATGAATTATAAGATTTAACTCTTTTGATAATTCTTCTAATTCTTGGGCTTCTTTTACTGTAGAAGTGAAAGGTTTTTCTACATATACATTTTTTCCAGCAAGTAAAGCTTCTTTTACTAGACTATAATGACCGCTAGTTTCTACTGCAATTGCTATAGCTTGTATTTCACCGTTTTCTAATATTTTTTTGTAGTTTAATTCATAGTTTAATTGAGCAAGATATATAGACTTGGCTTTTTCTAATCTGTCTTCTTTTATATCACAAATTGTATGAAGATTTAAATTTGGATTTATATGAATATTTCTCGCTACATTAGGGCCCCAATAACCATAACCGATAAGTGCTATACTAATCATTTGGATTCCCTTCTATTTTATTTCCCATTTTATCTACATATGAGTAATGTTTTGCTGGATTTCCTAATACTAGACTGTAGGGTTCAACATCTTTTGTTACAACACTTCCTGCTGCAATCATTGCATATTCACCTATAATTATTCCACATACAATAGTTGCATTTGCCCCTATACTAGAACCTTTCTTAACTAGTGTTGGAGTTATCTTCCATTCAGCGTCAAATGCTCTTGGTACTTTATCATTTGTAAAACAAGCATTTGGGCCAACAAAAACATCATCCTCTATCGTAACTCCTTGATAAATGGATACACCATTTTGTATTTTACAGTTATTACCTATTTTTACTTGAGTATCAATATAGGTGTCTTTTGAAAGAATACAGTTTTCACCTATTATAGCTTTTTCTCTTATTTGAGAATTTATCCAAATTTTTGTTCCATCTCCTATTATTGTATCAGGTGATACATTTGCAGTTGGATCTATATATATACTAACCATTTATTACCTCTATAATATAATCTTTCTCATTAACTTTGTAAAATACTGATATTGTTGAAATCATAATATCAGTAGATACTTCTTTATCTATTTTATAATGTGATTGTAACTTTATAAAGTTTATTTTCACTAGTCTTCCTTACCTACACTCTATTAACGTAACTATTTCATTATTTAACTTATATTTAGAATTATCAAATGAATCTATTGCTATATCTTTATCATCAAATTTTAATTTATTCCCAGCAAGTGATACCCATCCAATTTGTATACCTGGCACTCCCACAATAAGTGCAAAATCTTTTACATCTTTATTTATTACGCTTCCTGCTCCAACTAATGAATATCGTCCAATAGTATTACCACATATCACAGTTGAATTTGCACCAATTGAACAACCTTTTTTCAGTAGTGTTATTTTAAATTCTTCACGTCTCATGACAAAAGATCTTGGATTAATTACATTAGTAAAAACCATTGATGGGCCCAAAAACACATCATCTTCTACAGTAACACCTTCATAAATAGAAATATTATTTTGTACTTTTACCCCAGAACCTATTTTTACATTAGGACCAACTACACAATTTTGTCCAAACGAACAATTTTTACCAATATTAGATCCATCTAAGATATGAGAGAAATGCCATATTTTTGTATTATCTCCAATACTCACATTATCATCTATATATGAAGATTCATGGAAAAAGAACTTAGCCATTATTTTACCTTTTTACAAAATGGGTGATATTCACCTTTTAATCCAATAGCTGTCTTATTTCTTATTTGAGATACTATATCAATTGAACCATAAGCATCATCTAAACCAAAACCATTACCTTTTAGAATTTCTTCATAAGATAGAGTGTGTAAGTCTTTAAATCCTCCAGAGAACTCAATCTCTTCACCTTCAACAGTAATTGATCTAAATGTAGTTTGTCCAGCTTCTCTTATCTTTTTTGGAAGATAATCATAATTAACAGATAAAAACCACTTTACATTTGCATTTTTAAGAATAAGTGTTCCTGCATTTGCATCTGGATTTTTTACATGAACTAAATTTTCTTTTACTTCACCAAAAATCCAAGATAACATATCAAAAAAATGAACTCCAATATTTGAAGCTATTCCACCTGATTTAGATTCAGCACCTTTCCATGAGATAAAATACCATTTTCCTCTACTTGTAAGATAAGTTAAATCTATATCATATACTTTTTTAGGGTTAAGTATTAATTCTTTTGAAACCTTTTCTTTTAGTGCAATAATGGAAGGATGCAATCTTAATTGTAAAATAGTATTTACTTTTTTCTTTGTTTCCTTTTCAATTACTTTTAATTGGTCAAGATTATGTGGATTTAAAACTAATGGTTTTTCGCAAATAGCATGTGCTCCACTTTTTAAAGCAAATCTAATATGAGAATCATGCAAATAATTAGGAGATGCAATTGCTATATATTCTATTCTTTTATCATTTTCTCTATGATATTTATCTACAAATCTATCAAATCTCTCAAATTCTGTAAAAAAACTAGCTTGAGGAAAGTATGAATCCATTGTTCCTATACCATCATAAGGATCTAGCGCCGCAACTAATTCATTACAAGTTTCTTTTATAGCTTTCATATGCCTTGGAGCAATATATCCAGAAGCGCCAATTAATGCAATCTTTTTTTTAATCATATCTTCTCCATTTAAAATAATTGTTCTCATCTTTCATCATCAACTCCATTCAATCTTCAAATACATTCGCATTTTAATCGAAAAACCATAACTTTCTTATTATTCTTCTTTTTATATATTTTAAAATAGATAAGATATTTAAAAAAACATAACTTAGTGAATTAATATATCCCATTTTATAACAATAATTATAATTATAAAGTTCACCTTTTTCCATTTTCCACATATCAGAAGACAGGCCACTTTCACCATATGGTTTCTTATATAATTTAACTAATGGTACCGAAAGCAGATATAAATCTTCTTTTCTAGAAATTTTTATCCACAAATTATAATCCTCAGAGTAACTCAAATTTTCATTAAAACCTCCAACACTATTAAACAATTCTTTTTCTACTATTGTGCAAGGTGTAGAGCTCCTATTTGAAAGTAAAAAATCTTTAAATGTGTACTTCTTTATATTAAACTCTTTTATATCTCGAAATTTTTTAAGCGTATACTTGCAAGAAATAAACTTAGCATTAAATTTCTTAATTTGTTCATATTGAATATTTAGCTTTTCTTTGTGCCATTCGTCATCTGAATCTAGAAATGCTAAGTATTTACCTTTTGAACTTTTCACTGCCTTATTTCTAGCACTAGATGGACCATTGTTTTCTTGATAAATGTATTTGTACTGTACATCCCTATTTTTTAAATATTTCAAAAGAATAAATTTACTGTTATCTTTGCTACCATCATCAACAATAATAATTTCAAAATTCTTATATGTTTGATTTAATACAGATTTTAATGCTCTAAGAATAGTCTTTTCTCCATTATAACAGGGAATAATTACTGAAAAAATCATAAAGAATACTCAAGTCTTGGTACTAATTTTAAAACTATCTGAATAATAAAATTATCTTTGGGAAGTAATTGCAACCAATGTCGATTATCTATTGGCAAGGAATCAATGTACTTTTGTATATTTTCTTCTTTTATTTTTAAAAGTTTATTAGATTGAGAATCATATACATAAACAATTTTCTCTATCAGTATTTTTGTTCCATATTTCTTATCAAATATATAGTTTTCTTCATGAGTAAATTTCCTGTTTAATGTTGAAATTTTATAATCTTTTTTAGTTGCTAATTTAAAAATGTGTGTAGCCATACCCTCTGCAAAAAATTCAATATGAGAGAACTTCCCAAATTGACTGTATTGATTATTACTCACAAATAATTGTTTTCCTGTGTCAAAATTTTTTATATCAACATTCTTTGAAATGTTTTCAATTATCTTTAATTGAATTTTATTCCAATTTTTCCAATGGTCTGAAATTCCAAGTGAAGAAAAAATAAATACTGCAAATATAAAAGTTGCACTTTTTTTATTATTCATTAAAAACATAACTATTAAAAATGTAATTAATAGTGAGCCATATATAGTTACTCTATTACCAAGATTAAAGACTATTTGAGGATACATTCCTGTTAATGCGAATATTCCAAATGCTAATAATACAATAGCACTTATTGAAATCAAAAGTTCTTTATTTATTTTGTCTTTTTCTATTTTATAATATTTGTAAAATAATAGAACTAAAATTATGCCAATAACAATTGACAGAATACTCAATTGAATAAATGAATAATAAATTTTAAACCAAAAAGATGGACCAATAAAAGAATCTATAAAAGTTCCAACTTGTAAAATATATTGTTTTGATAATGATAATAAACTAAAATCAGCGTTTCCTTTAATTACTTGTGTACTGAAAATATTTGAGATAATAAAATAGTAAACAATATAAATTAGTTGTGGTATTAAAAAAATAATAAACTTTTTGTATTCTTTATTTAGTAAAAAGATAAATGATAAACCAAAGAAGTAAGGAGGAGTAGAATACCCTGAAAAGGAAGCAACTAGGCCGAGAAGGGAACCTTCTATTATTTTATCCTTAGCTATTAATTTGTGTGATGACATAACAAGTACAAGTGTAATTAATAAATACTGGCCTACCGTCCAATAATTTGTAGCATCATGTATTGGAAACAGTACAAATATTAAACTAAATAAAAAAGCTTTTGAACTTTTCATATAATCTATCATAAACAAATATATTAAAAAAAATGAGAAAAAGGATGTTAATATTTTGATAATATCAAAATAAATTGATCCAAAGTCAAAAAAATAAAATTGTAAAAAATCATATATCATTATTGGCACTGCTTTTAAATACAAAGAGTCAGTAAATATATTTGCTAATACATCATAAATATTGTTTTTTATATAAACTATATGAATAATATCATCAGAATGTGAACCAGTAGAAATATACAAATAAGAAAATAACAGAAGTGCAATTATTAGACTTCCTTTTTTAAACATAAATTTCCTCCCGAATAAAAAAATAACCATAAAAATAATATTGTTATGATTTGAAGTAGGTGATAAACAATAGCAAAGGATAATGCTTCTTCATTATTAATACCAAAATATCCTAAAATAAAAACAATGCTTGCCTCATAAACTCCAATTCCTGCAGGTGTAGTAGGCAAGGACATTCCTAGAGCAGAAATAATAAAAACAATCATTACTTCAAAAAAAGACAAATCGAAGTTTGTAAAAAAGTATATAAATCCATATAAGGATAGTACATAAAACATATACAAAAGAATTGTAGAAATAATTCCCATAATTAAAACTTCATAACTTGTCTTATAAATGTTAATAATAATTTGTAATAAAGCTTTTTTTATTCTTTTATTTTTAATTTTTTTAAGCACTTTAATTATATCTTTAATATACTTTATAAAAATAAAAATACCTATAAATAAAAAAATAATCATTGAAAATAAAAAATAAGTTTTTTCAAGGAATATTGAACCAAATAAAACAATCAAAGAAATAAAAGAAATTATAGATAAATCTAAACTTCGTTCTAAAACTATGGAACTTATTGACTTATGAGTTTCAATAGAGTAATTTTTTCTTAAATATGTAGGTTTATATAGGTCACCTGCTCTAATTGGCAGTATTTGATTAATTGCCATTGCGAGTAAATTTACCTTATAAGAATTATAAAAACTAATATTGGAAAGACTTAATATTTGCCATCTATAAGAAAGGATAAAAAATGAAACAATTGTAATAATCACAACGTAAATAATAGCATCAAAAGAATACATAAATAAACTTTCTAGTAATAAATCAATGTCTATATTAAAAGTTAAATAGAATAAGGCAATTGAAACAATTAAAATAGGAAAAAAACTATTCATCAAAACCTATTTTCTCTTTTATGATATAAGATTTATTAGGATTAATTTGATCGTATATTCTCCATATATATTCTGATATAATTCCAAGCATCAGAAATAAAAGTCCGAAACCAAAAGTATTTAAGGCAACAAGTGTTGACCAACCTTCAACTTTAATATCACCAAATAAACTTACAATGATTATATACAAGCCGTATCCAAAACCAATAGAAGAAAATAATATTCCCAGAATAGTAATTAGTCTCAATGGCATTATAGAAAATGACACAAAAGTATCAATAAATAATTTTATCTTTTTACTTAATGTCCATTTACTATGACCGATTTTTCTCTCAAGTTGTTTATATGGGACATATTCTTTTGAATAACCCATATTAAAAATATTTCCATATATCGACGTATTTTTAATGTTCATGTTTTGTAAGTTTTTTAGTACATTAAACTTTAACATAAAAATATCTAATCCTTTCTCAGGAAAATCAGTTATTGCGTATTTTTTTACAAGAGAATTATATATTCGAGAGAAAATAATGCTAAGTTGATCAGTACTTCTATTTTGCCTATCAGCTAATACAATATCAATATTTTGATCTGAAGAAAATTTATTTAACATATCTTTATATAAACTAATAGGCTCTTGCATATCGGCAGACATAAATGAGAAATAATCACAAGTTTTGATATTATCAATTGCTGCGAACATAGAATAATGCGATCCAAAATTTTTCGATAATTTTATTAATTTTATACCAAAAATATCTTTAGTTGTTTCTTTTATTATTTCAAAAGATTTATCAGAAGAACCATCATCTACAAAGAAAAACTCAATATCCATATTATTAATTTCATTTCTTATATTTTCAATTCTAATATTAAAGTTTCTTAGATTGTCTTCTTCATTTAAAAAAGGTACAACTATTGTCAATTTTTTTTTCATTACATATGCCTTTTAGTATAGCTTTTCTGGTGTACCATGTACTTTGTTATTAGATGGTATATCTAGATTAACTAAACTATTAGCACCAATGACTACATTATTACCTATTCTTATTCCTTTTGATATAACTACATTAGGGCCTATATAACAATTATTACCTATTGAGACAGGTGCTTTTGTTATTTCATTTTTAGAAACTATCTTATTTGATGTATCATGTGTATAGATCTGAACGCCGGCAGAAATATCACAATTATCTCCAATTATTAGGCTTCCACCTGATCCATCAAGAATCGTAAATGGACCTATCCAACATTCTTTACCAACTCGAATATCCCCGAGAACTAGAGAGGAATCGTAGACACTCGTGTTCTCACTAAAATTTAAATACTTGGCTTTCTCCCACCGATCATTTATATTCTCACCAAAAGGTAAAACTCTGTCATATTTTTTATTAACTTCTTCTCTTTTTTTATAAAAGAAATCTATAATTCTATCTAACATTATTTACGTATCCAACTATTACATCAAAAATTCTTTTTGTATCTAAATTTTCATAACAAGGAAATGTAATAGTATTATTTTCTAGGTAATATGAATTTTCTTGAATACTCTGATACTTATTATAATAATAAGTAGCGCTACTCAAACTATATGTTCCAATTGTAGTTTCTATATCATTAATTTTTAAATGTTTTATTAAATTATCCCTATTAATGTCTTGCGGAACTTTAAAAACTAATGATTGCACATTGTAAACAACATTTTTATTTAATTTTTGTTCACTAAAGCCAATTTTTTGGAGTTCTACAATAAACAGATCACGTATATTATTTCTTGATTTTAGAATAATATCTAGTTTTTTCAACTGTTTTATTCCCATAACAGCCTGCAGTTCTGACATTCTATAGTTATAACCATAATCTACAAAATCAAATTTTCCATCATTTATAACAGCTCCATGATTTAATTTAATATCTAATAACTCCGCATATTTTTTATTGTTTGTAGTAATTGCACCACCTTCTCCAGTAGTCAGTAGTTTCCGGGGGTGAAAACTAAAACAAGTTAAATCTGCAATATTCCCACATTTAATATTATTCTCACTACTTCCAATTGAACAAGCGGCATCTTCAATTAATGGTAAGTTATATTTCTTACAAATATTTTTAATCTCTCCGATTCCACTGGGGTTACCTAATGCATCAACAAAAATAACTGCTTTAGTTTTTGAAGTAATTTTTTTTTCAAAGTCATTAGGCTTCATATTAAACGTTTCTAGTGATACATCACAGAAGATAGGTATAGCTTCTAAATCCTCAATAACATTTGCAGTGGCAGGAAATGAAAAATCAGAAACAATAACTTCATCACCTTTTTTAATATTTAGTATTTTTAAAGACATTGTTAACGCTGTAGTCGCTGAAGTAGTTAAAAATGCGTGATTCGACCCAGTATATGATTTAATCTCATGTTTAAATTCTTCTACAAATTTACCTTTTGTAAACCATCCACTTTCAAATATATCCTGAAACTCACTTTTAACTTCATCGAAATTTATATATGGTTTAATTAGCCTTATCATTTGATATTTTCCATATACCATTTAATCGTTTTCTCGAGGCCATTTTCAAAAGACGTCAATCGATAGTCAATCATAGATTTTATTTTTTCATTACTTGCATTATGACATTCAACATCTGCTCCCCTAGCGGCCTTTTGCAGTATTTTCTCTTTATAATCCATTTGTTTCACAATCTTTGATACTACATCTTTCATTGTAATTTGGCCATCTGTTGAAATATTTATACTGCCTCCAGTCTTCATTTTATAATATAATTTTATAATAGCATCAACAGTATCAAGAACATAAATAAAGTCTCTACTTTGTAGACCAGTACCATGTATTTCGGGATTTATATCATTCATTATTCTCCAGCACGTAATTGGAATAATACCAGATAGGTATCCTTTATAGTTTTGTCTTGGACCATAATTGTTAAAAGGTCTAACAATAAAAGCATCTAATTCAAACATGTTAAGATAACTCATAACAGCTAAATCAGCAGCAGCTTTTCCTGCAGCATATGTTGTTGTAGGCTTTATGGGATGAGACTCATCCATTGGCTCATATACCGCGGTACCATAAACTTCTGATGTTGAAAAATGGACAAGTGTTTTAAAACTACCATTTCTCTGATGTTCTAATATATTTAAGATGCCATTAACATTCGTATTAAATGCATTTTTAGGATTAACAAATGAATAATTTAAGGCTTTAGTGGCACAATTAAAAACAATATCTATATCATATTTATTGAATATATAATCCAATGACGAGCTAATTTCAATATCATCTTTATATAAAACAGCTCCACATAAAATAGCATTTTTTAAGTTTTCTTCACTTCCTAAGAACATATTATCTATTACAATAAGTTTTTTAGCTCCTTCTAATATTAATTTATCAACTAAATGACTACCAATAAATCCTGCTCCACCAGTAACTAAAATTGTGCTATTTTTTATTGTGGGTCTCATTGAGTGCTCCAAATTTGGTCTTGAATAATACTTGCAATTTTCATTGCAGCGTAGGCATCTTGTACCTTTGGAACGTTCTGATTATTCTCCAAACAAAATTTTAAAAATCCAATATGTTCATTTAATAAAGCTTCTTGAGGAGAGACATTAATTGACTCCTCAATTGACATCAAAGAAATATTTTCATAGTTTTGTTTTACAGTTTGCTTATTAACTAATATTTCTTTTTTTAATAAATTACAATCAACATACATATCCTCACATGTAGCACTCACTTGTCTAATTCTTTTTTCTGTTATTCTACTTGCTGTAATATTTGAATAAACTCCATTTTTATGTTTTATAGTTGCGCGAGCAAATGCAATCATATTATTTTCTATAACGCCATAAGATTGGACACTTTTAAAATCACCATTCAAAAAAAGAGCTAGGTCAATATCATGTATCATCAAGTCTGTTATAACATCAACATCTGTAATTCTACTACTTACTTTATTAGTTCTTTCAAAATCAATATTTATAATATTATTAGAATGTTCTAATACTTTTTTTAATTCAATAATAGCAGGATTGAACCGTTCAATAAAACCTATTTGAATATTTAAACTTTGGTCATGTGCTAATTTCATAATTTCACTTGTTGTAGATAGTTTATCCGTCAAAGGTTTTTCTACAAAAATGTTCTTTACATATTTACTAACATTCAAAATATATTCATAGTGAGTGAAAGTAGGTGTGACAATAACCACTGCATCAACATTTTGCAAATCATCTTCCAATATTCTAGAAGCTTTTACATCGTATTCTTTTGATAATTTATTCATTACGTCAATATCGAAATCAAATATGAACTGTAAGTCAACTGCTTTTAACATTGACAAAACCCTCAAATGATTTTGTCCCATCTTACCAAGCCCAATTAAACCTATTTTTAAAGTATTTTTCATTTACATTCTTCTTTATTTGTCACTTTATCACCTTTTTTAATCAAAGTTGGCGTGATTTTCCAGTCCTCTTCAAATGCTCTAGATAATTTATCATTAGTAAAAAATGCATTTTGGCCAACAAAAATATCATCTTCTATTGTTACTCCATAATAAACAGAAACACTATTATTAATTTTACAATTATTCCCTATAAGTACATGAGAATCTATATAGGTGTCTTTTGAAATAACACAATTTTCACCTATTTCGCTACTCACTCTTATTTGCGAATTTATCCAATTTTTTGTACCTTTTCTGATTATTACTTTTTTCGAAACATTTGCTGTTGGATGAATAAAAACGTTATTCATTTATTACCTTTATAATGTAATCTTGTTCCTCTTGAGTTAAAAATGCAGACATAGGGAGAGCTATTATTTCCTTTGAAATTTTTTCTGTTATAGGAAAATCTCCTTCTTCATAAGCTAAATACTTAAATACTTCTTGAAGATGTAATGGTATTGGATAATAGACTCCTATTGGTACATTTTTATTTGAGCATTTTTCTATTACAGACTCTCTATTTTTAACTCTTACACAGTACTGAGCCCACACTGATGTTGCGTTGTTTGATACAAAAGGTAGGATAATATTTTTCAAGTTTTTATTATAAATTTCTGCTATTTCATTTCTTTTATTTAACTCTTTCTCATAATACTTAAGTTTAACATTCAATACTCCAGCCTGAATAGTATCAAGTCTTCCATTAATACCAATATGACTATGAACGTATTTCTTTGTTTGACCATGATTTAGGATAATTCTTATCTTCTTTGCCAATTTATCATCATTTGTAAACACTGCGCCACCATCACCATAGCAGCCTAATGGTTTTGCAGGAAAAAATGATGTTGTCCCAATATCACTTAGGTTACACGACTTTTTCTTTTTATATTCTGCTCCAAAACTTTGGGCCCCATCTTCAATCACTTTTAAATTATTTATTTTTGCTATTTTATTTATCTTATCCATATCAGAGGTTTGCCCAAATAAAGATACGGGAATAATAGCTTTGGTTTTAGAAGTAATTTTTTCTTCAATTTTATTCACATCTATATTATATGTTTTCTCATCAATATCAACAAAAACAGGGATTGCTCCCAAAAAGGCAATTGTTTCAGCACTTGCTATAAAAGTAAAAGGAGTTGTTATAATTTCATCACCTGGTTTGATATCAATGGCCATTAATGCTAAGATAAGAGCATCCGTTCCACTACTGCAAGTAATTGCATGTTTAACACCAACAAATTTTGCTAAATTCTTTTCTAAAAAAGAAACTTTATCTCCCATTATATATGATGATGTATCTAATACATCTTGTATTTCTTTATCGATTTCTACTTTATACTGTTTGTATTGACTTTGTAAATTTATAAAATTAATTTTCACATACATCCCTTATTTTCTTTTAACGCTAAATAATCATAATAACCTAATATTTTTTGTTCTAATTTCAATAAATTATCACTGCTAATAATTTCAACTCGTTTTAATCTTTTTAAGTCTAAGTTTTGAATTGTATTTAAACCTATATGGCTTGAGGAAATGACATTATAACCTAATTTATCTATAATTTTAATTGTATTCTCATTGTATGAACCATGAGGGTAACTCATCTCATTTATTTCATATGAAACTATGTCTTCAAGTCTATTCTTACTATCGTTTAACTCATTAAATTGATCAGAATAAGACAATTGAGACAGATGAGGATGTGAAACACTATGTGCACCTAATCTACAAAAATTACTTTTAGAAAAAATTTCTATTTCACTTTTCGTTAAATAGTCTTTTTTCCCTATGAACCCTGTCGATATATATAGCGTAAATGGAATATTGTATTTTTCGCATAATTCCAAAGCGTATAAATTATCTTTATAACCATCATCAAAAGTTATTGAGATACTATTTTCAGTTAAATTATTTTGATATTTATCATCAATTGCTATTATCTTGTAATTATCTTTTAAGAAGATAATATGTTCTAAAAATCTTTTTTTTGAAATTGAAATTCCATATGTATCATGTGATAAAGTAGAACCAACAGAATGATAAAGAATAATTCTATTCCCTATTTCTTTTTTATATCTATAATATAAGTTATAATATAATTTTGATAATGAAGTTTTAATTATTTGTTTCATTTTTTCTTTTTAAATACGATAATATATTGACTCGCCCATTTTTTATACTTTTTTTTATACCAAATTAAAGGAAAAAATATAAGTTTTAGCACTTTGTATGACAATTTATTGAAAATATACTTATGCAATTTATTAAAAATAACTTCATAATATTTTTCACTAACAAGGCACAATCTATCGTCTTTTCTGTATATATTAATCATTAAGTTATAATCCATACAATGAGGAAATGAAATATCACTACCTACTAACATAAAGACTCCGCCTGGCTTTAAACTATCAATCATATTCGAGATAACTTGATACTGTTCAGTAAAGGAGTTAACCCTAGTAATTAGATAAACTTCTCTAGAAAATATTAGATCATATTTATTATCTTCTTTAAATTTAAGCATGTCACCTTGTATAATATTTAAACTTGAATTATTTTCTTTTAATATTTTTATTGCATCATCAGAATATTCTAATGCATCCATATTTATTTTTACTCGATTAAATGCACCTGCAATATATCCTGCTCCACATCCTACATCTATACATTTATTGTTACTAGCCAAGTTGAATCCAATTATTTTATACAATAAAACAAGATATGAATCAACCATATTTTGGGAAGAACTTTCATCTGCTGTATGAGAAAAGATATCTTGATTATTCTTGTATTCATCATGGTTTTTAGTATTTGCAATTTCTTTAAATTTTGACATTTATTAATCCTTATTATTTAATAAAACTTATAAGTTTATTAAATAATGTATTAGTTATCTTATTATTAAACAACTCATATTCACCAACATATTTCGTTATTTCACCACCGAATCCAATCTTAAACTTATTTACGCCACTAGCATTTATTTCATATGGCGTAATTCCTGCAAAATCAAATTTTACTATGTCTTTAGTAATTAAATACTCAAATAACTCTTTAACCATAAAATAGGATGCAAATAATCTTCTTCCCTCTTCATTACTTGCTGCCAAATAATAAAATGCATAATCTTCAAAAATAAGGATAATACAACTTGCAACAATTTTATTGTTAAAATAGACTGACTCAATTAAAAAATTTTCCTTAAAGTTTTTTGCTAATATATCAATATTCTCCTCAGTAATCTTTAAGTGTGATAATTTTTTTAGTGTGGTCATTTGATTATGAAGATAAATAAAATCTTTTATTCTATTTTCAGAATTAAATCTAACTTCTAAAGGATTTTTACATGACTTTTTATAATAATACCTGTGATTAGAACTCATAGACTTTACTAAATCAATATTACTCTTTAAAGAATGAACTATGCTGAATCCACTATTAATTTTGGAGTCTACTTCTTTTAAAGAATATAAAATTTTAAATAGTGTTTCTCCAGAGTTTTTATCATAAAAATTAAATCTAATATTATATTTATAATATTTATAATAATTTTTTATAGCTTCAACAATTGAATCTATAAATTTATAATCTACTAAATTTAAACCGCCACTATTCCAGGAAATTAAAAATCCAAATTTTTTTTTCAGTAAAAATTGACATTGTCCCAAAAAATTTCCACTTTTGTAAAATGCTAATCTCTCTATCTCCCAATTAGCTCTTTTATATTCTCCCCATTCATAAGTTGAAAATACATTATAATTTATAGTTTTCTTTAACTTACTATTCCATTCATTTTTATCTTCTATAACTTTTACTTCTACCATAAAAAAGGAACCACCTTTACATCTTTATAAAATTCATGTTTTTTTTTGGAAACTTCAGCAGGAAGATTTGGCCATGGTAGTATAAAAAACCCTTTTAAAAATAGATATTTTTCAAACTCTTTGTAATTTCCATTATCAATAAAAGCAAATTCATAAGGTATTACATTGTCATACAAATTAGATATAGGCTTCACACTGAACATTAATGCCCATTTTTGAATCATTTCAAACATTTGTTGCCTCCTTTTTCTCTCAAAATCTATATCAATATTTAAATTATGATCCTTCAAAATTGGTGTTATAAACCGATTTGAGGGTAATTTAAATTCACTTTCCATATCAGGGAAAGGGTGATATGATCCATTTCTTACATATCTTATAATTCTTCTAAGTAATACAAAACATATTCCTATATACTTAATTATGAATAATTTTTTTAAAACTAATTTTTTACGATATTGCAAATCCTCAGAGGAAATCTTAAAGTTATTACTAGAGAATTTTATATTGTTGTACTTTTTATTATTTACTAATAGAGCAGCACCATTTGGTAAAAAAATTGTTTTTCGTATACTTAATAACCCAAAATCACCTCGCGTACCTAACAATAAGCCATTAGCGTCTTGACTTAAAAAGCCATGTGCATTATCTTCTATAAACACTGCATCATACTTTTTCTTATATTTATTAAATACATCAACATCTGAAGAAAATCCAAAATAATTGACACTCAAAATTGAATCGCATTTAATATCTTCCAATATAGGATTTAAATCTTTGTCTACCTCATAAAAAATATATTGAATACCTAATTGGTTTATAGGTGCTAAAATATCACTACATATAAAGGATGGTAAATAAATAGATTTTATAGTAAGCTTTTCTAGTAGTTCTAAAAATGCATATCTTGCGTATGGGTACAAATAAATATTTGAGGTAAGATAAATATCATTTAAATTAACTGTACTTTTAGAAAACTGATTATCAAATGGTGTCATCGTCTCATACTTAAAATAGCAAATACTAATGATATATATTTTTTGATACTCCATGGGTATTCTTGTATTGAACCTATAAGTATAGAGATGGCTTTTTTAAAATCTCCATTTATTTGATATGTTCTACCTTTATAATATTCTATTCTTGCACCATGCTCTTTTTTCAATATGTCTTTAGAATTTATGTCTAAATTCTCAATATGATTGTAAATAAGTGTTTTCAAATTATTATTAATCAAATCAATATTTCCAGACATATTAGTATCAGAAATACAAAATACACCTAAGGTTTTTTTAATGTATATAAAGCTACCTATTCGCGATAACCTCATCCATAAATCGTAATCCTCAACTGCAAAATAATCTTTTCTTGTATCAAACATATTTAATTCGATTAACTTGTCTTTTCTTACAACCATTGCAGAAGTAGATAAACAGTTGCCATTAAATAATAATTCTTCATAAGGATTAAAAGATAGGGCACTTCCATGTTCTAAAGTAACTGTTAATTTTCCATCAACCTCTTTCTTCTCATAATGACTAACACCAATTATATTATCATCACAACCATTAATCACATCTGCAACCTCTTGAAGTTTTGAATCATACCAATAGTCATCAGAGTCCAAAAAAGCTATCCAGTCATTAGCAGAATTACTAATACCAGTATTTCTACTACCAGCAGGAGATCCACTATTTTCTTGCCAAATATATTTAACACAACTATTCTCAATCATGTATGTTTGCACTAACTCTTTTGTATTATCTATTGAACCATTATCTACTACAATCACTTCAAAATCTTTATATGTTTGATTCATAACAGAATCTAAACATCTAACTAGTTCTTTTTCTCTATTATAAGTTGGTATCACTACAGAAAACTTCATCGACACTCCAATAGGTTAAATATCTTATTAATTTCAACACTGAACATCTCGTGTAATTCAATGTCTAATTCATTCCTTAATTTACTATTACTAACAACTAAATTTTTATATTCAGTTTTATCATCTTTATTTATTTTTATTCTTATAGTTTTATTATATCTTTTTTCATATTCAAATTTTATCATATTTGCAATCTCTATTAGCTGATAACTTTTGTTTGAAGATAAATTATATATACCATTTTTTCTTAATTTTAGTGCTTGGTGAGTTATACTTACTACATCTTGCATCCAAATAAAATCTTTACTTATTTTCCCATTACTTTTAATTATAATCTTATGATTTTCATAAGCAGATCTAACTAAATCATTTAAGATAAGATACCACTTATTTGTATTCTTAAACAAAGGGGCACCGTAACAATTTGAAAGTCTAAAAATTGTATAGTTCAATCCACTCATCACCCCAAACTGTTTTACATAATATTCAGCGAACAGATGAGTAGAAGCATAATCATTTTTTGGATTTAATGCACTTAATTCATTAACTAGCCCATCATTAGCCCCATATACATGAAATGTGCTAAAATAGATAAATCTTTTAAGGTTTTTTCCTGCTAATACTTCTAGTAAGTTTCTTGTACCAAGGCTATTTACCGTTAAAGCTTTTCTAGGGTAATTCTCTTTAAAAGTTTCATTAAAACTTGCTAAATGTACACAGTAATCAAATTCTATATCTAATTTTATTTTTAAATTCTCTAAGTCACTAATATCTGCTTCGATAACTGTATAAACTGAATTTAGTAATTTACATTTCTCTTTAAGTGTAAGCACATAAACATCATATCCGCACTTAGAAAACTCTTGTGTGATATTTGAGCCCAAATTCCCAAGTCCTCCAGTAATAAGAACTTTACCACTCATAGAATATATCTTTAAATTCTTTAGTAATCGATTCCGATGGATTATGCTCTATAGATGCTAGATTTAACAACATATTGTTTTCTTCACATCCCCTAAATGACATCCATAAATTTGGGCCAACCGTCAGTCTTTGATAATTATGTTCTGAAAGTAAAACACTGAAAAATTCTTTTGTGTTTTCATCATACATCACAAATTCAATCGAACCAACAGGGACAATTAAATTTAAAGTCATTTCCGTATGCTTTTTCCAACCTTTTATATCATCTTTGTAAATAGTTGAAAAATAAGCCTCACCAAAGCCTTCATATCCACAATCACTTTTCTTCATTGCATGAAAGATATTACCCTTGGGATTATAGATTTGTTTAAGTGGCGTTAAAACTACTCCGTCCAAGACAACTCTTTCTCTTTAGCCATATCTTCATACTCATTAATTTGTTCTATTGTTTTATCAAAAATATTTATATCTGTTCTATAAAAATCAAAATACCACTCACTTGTAAATCGAATCGTATCCTTATACTTTAAGTTTGCCTGCCACTTCATAAAAAATAATGCCTTATCACAATTTAATTTTAATAATCCTGCTTCATGAAAAGGAATATTTCCTATTATTTTATATGCATCATTTACATTAGTAAAATCCCAATATACGCTTAAATCTTTGAGTAATTGTTTTACAGTGTGGTTTTGTTCCGCTCTTGGGCCAAAATTAAATGATTCTCCATGAAATGAATCACCCTCATATAAAACTTGTCCTAAATTCAAATATCCACTTAAAGGTTCTAAAACATGTTGCCATGGTCTAGTTGCTTTTGGCGCTCTTATCTCAACTACAGTACCTTGAGACCAAGCTTTCATACAATCTACTACAATTCTGTCTTTTGCCCAATCGCCGCCGCCTATAACGTTCCCAGCTCTCCCAATTGCAATTTTAATATTTGAGCTTTTACTTTTAAAAAATGAGTGGTAATATGATTTTATAATAAGTTCTGCAGCTCCCTTAGATCCACTATATATATCTTTACCACCCATTTTATCATTTTCTTTATAGCCCCAAACTTGTTCAACATTATCATAAGCTTTATCACTTGTAATGATTATAACTGTACATTTGATGTTCAAAATTTTTAAAGCTTCTAATATATTTGCAGTGCCCATCACATTTGTTGAAATTGTTTCAATAGGATTATTATAGGAAGTTGAAACTATTGCTTGAGCTGCAAGATGAAATAGAAAATCAGGTTTTTCATTTTTGATAATTTTTTGAATTGAATCTAAATTTCTTATGTCTTCAACATGATGAATTATTTTATTTTTTAGATCTAGTTCTTCAAACATTGAAGGTTTACTAGGGGTATCCTTAGAAATACCAATAATATTAGCACCCAATTTAAGAAGCCATGTAGTCAACCACGTACCTTTAAACCCAGTATGTCCAGTAATTAAAACCTTTTTATTATTATAAATATTATTAAACATTATTTTACTTTACCTTTTTTATAGTTACTAAATAGATCTTTTACAACACTTTCTAATGAATGCATACCATCTGAAAAATCATTTACTTTAAAATCATTTATATACGGATTGTAAGAGCCTAATAGCTGAATATTTTCTTTTTTCGCATAATCAATTAAAAAATCTTCAACATCAACAATAATATCATACTTAGGATTGTTTATTAATAAATCATAGGTAATTGGATTATATGGAAATAAAACAAATGTTACATTTATATTATTCTCTTTTAAATAATAAATCAAACTTTTAAATAGTTTTTTATTACTCATTTTATTAAAGTATTTAAATCTATAAACGTTGTATGTTCCAGCATTTATAGCATTCTTTTTAATATCATCAATATTTGGATATCTAACATCAAAAGGGTAATAAATACTTCCATCAGAAGAAATAAGACTATCATCAATATTTACACTATCAGTAATATAATAATCAATTTTATTGCTATATATTTTATCAATATTACTTATACTATATTCATAATTAATCAATTGTAAATACTTTTTATTAATAGACGTAGAATTTTCATACTCAGTGTTTCTAATCTTTTTAAATAGATATGAATAATAATTTATCAACCTTTTCCAATTTAAATTATCATTATTTACATTAAAAATCCAAGGATCTACAGATATAATTACATTTTTAGGTATATACCCTTTTTTCTTTTTGTAAATACCTAATATCGCTATATAATCTTCAATAACTGCTCCACTTAAACCATGATTAAAAAAAGGTCTTCCCTCCAAACTCAGATGAGTCTTTCGTAATAACATTATTCTTGAAGAGCCAAGGGCAATAGTATCAATTTTGTTCTTTCGATTTACAATAAGGAATTCATTAAGTTTGTGCTCATTGTAGTTTTTTAAACCTGCAATAGTTTTATTATCAAGTAAATAATTAGCTACATTTTTTAGATATGTTAGTTCTTTAAAAATTCCTGCACTGTCAATCCTATAATTAAAAAGCATTAAACAAAAGATTAGAAGAAAAAGTAATATAAAAAAATTTTTTATCCAGTTTTTATAATAATTCATACTCAAAACCTAAAATATAGAAATTCAGAATAGCCACTTAATTTTAATATAGAATAAAAAATTAGTACAGATATAAATAAATAACTATATTTTTTATTTAAATATTTTAAAGCTAATTCATTTGCATTTCTAAAAAATAAAACTAAGAAAACTGCTATAATAATCCATAAGAATAAATAAATATTTACTTGTATATTTACAGTAAGTCCGCCAAAACTAACACCATATTGTTCTAAAAATAATAATTTGTTTTTTAATGATAAGGGCAAAACAATTCCCGAAAGTCCGAACATTCCAGTCAAAACTTTAAGAGCATCTTCCCACTCTTTTGCTCTAAAAAATATCCATGAAATATTTAAAAAATTAAAAGTTAAAAGCCATGCAAACCAAGTCCATAGTTTATATCCTGTATTTTGCCATATTCGGTTAAGTGAAAGAGCAAAACCATGTAGAAACCCCCAAAAAATAAATGTCCACCCAGCTCCATGCCAGAATCCACCAAGAATAAAAGTTGCCATTAAATTAGTATATGTTCTGTATTTACCTCTTTTATTTCCGCCAAGAGGTATATATATGTAATCTCTTAAAAATCTAGATAATGTAATATGCCATCTTCTCCAAAAATCTTGTATACTTAATGCTTTATACGGTGAATTGAAATTTACAGGAAGTTTAATATTAAATAATAAAGCAGCGCCAATTGCCATATCTGTGTATCCAGAGAAATCAAAATACAATTGAAAGGTGTAAGAAAGAGAAGTTGCCCAGGCTTCAAAAAAGGACAATATTAACGAATAATCAAAACCATTTGTAGCGGCAACTGCAAAATAATCTGCTATAACCACTTTTTTGAATAATCCAATAGAAAAAATAAAAAGACCTAATGAAATATTTTTATAGTTTTTTACTTTATTTTTTAGTATATCAAATTGAGGCATCATCTCTTTATGATGAACAATAGGTCCTGCTATCAACTGTGGGAAAAAAGTAACAAATATTGCATAATTTAAAAAGTCATACTCTTTTGTTTCTTCTTTATAAGAATCAACTAAATATGCAATTTGCTGAAAGGTAAAAAATGATATTGCAAGAGGAAGTGCAAGATTTAACAAATCAGCATTTGATTCTGTTAATAAATTAAAATTAGCAATAAAAAAATCAGAATATTTAAAGTATCCCAAAAGAACAATATTTAGAACAATCCCAAAAGATAAAATAGACTTTTTAGTAAATCTTTTCTTATTATTCTTATAATTAGATAAACTATTTCCAAGTGAATAATTAAATAACATAGAAATTAATATTAAGGGCAAATATATAATATTCCACCAAGAATAAAAAAACAAAGAAGATAAAACTAAAAAAGCCTTACTTGCATGAGTTAATCTTTTACTATTTAAATAAAAATAAATAAAAAATATTAAGGGTAAAAAAATAAATATAAATTCATAACTATTAAATAACATTTATTATTCCCAAATTTTCCATGGTGCCTTATTATTATGCCATAACTCATTGAGATCATTTTTATCTTTTAAGCTATCCATTGGTTTCCAAAAGCCTTTATGTTTATACGTAAATATTTCTCCATCATGAGCTAAGTCTTGTAATGGTTTTTGTTCAAAGATTGTACTATCACCATCTTTTATATAATCAAATACTTTTGATTCACAAACAAAAAATCCAGCATTTATCCAATTACCATCACCTTTTGGTTTTTCTTTAAATTCACAAACTTGATTGTTTTCTGAAATATTTAATGCACCAAATCTTCCTTCTGGTTGAGAGGATGTCATGGTCATTGCTTTCCCATGAGATTTGTGAAATTCTAATAATCCTTTAATATTTATATCCGAAACTCCATCTCCATAAGTAAGCATAAAAGCTTCATCACCTATAAGATTCTGAGCTCTTTTAATTCGTCCTCCTGTCATAGAGTTTAATCCCGTATCCAGAAGGGTAACTTTCCAAGGTTCACTAGAATTATTCAACACTTCCATTTTACCATTAGACATATCAATTGAAACATCACTTTGATGAAGAAAATAATTTGCAAAATATTCTTTTATAGAATACCCTTTGTATCCAAGTAATACAACAAATTCATTAAAACCATAAGTTGAATATATTTTCATAATATGCCAAAGAATCGGTTTTCCTCCAATTTCTACCATAGGTTTTGGCCTGATATCAGTTTCTTCACTTAACCTTGTTCCAAATCCTCCCGCTAATAATAATACTTTCATTTTAGTTTTTTCTCCCATTCATAAGCTGTTTTACAAATTAATTCTAAATTATTATATTTTGGCGTCCATCCCATTAATTTCCTTATTTTTTTATTATTTGCAATTAAGATAGGAACATCCCCTTTTCTATTTTCCACTATTTTTACATCAAAATCAACTGCACTTATCTTTTTTATCATATTAATAACTTCTAAAACACTATACCCTTCTCCATACCCACAATTAAAAATTTCACTTTTATTATTTTCTAAATATGATATGGCCTTAATATGAGCCTCTGATAAATCATTAATATGTATATAATCTCTTATACATGTCCCATCTTTTGTATTATAAGTATTTCCAAAAATTTTGAGAAATTCTCTTTCCCCTAATGCTGTTTGGCAAGCCACTTTTATTAAATGTGTACCCTCTTTTTTACTTTGTCCAATAATTCCTCCAATATCTGCTCCTGCAACATTAAAATATCTTAAAATACAAAATTTAAAATTTTTATTTACCTTCGCATTATCAATAATCATCTTTTCACTAAAAAGCTTACTCATCCCATAAGGATTAATTGGTAATAATTTTTCAGATTCACTTACCATTTTAGATAAACTTTCTCCATATATTGCAGCAGTAGATGAAAATATAAATTTTGAAACCTTATATTTATTTGCTAATTTAAGTAATACTAGCGTAGTAAAACTGTTATTAGTATAATAATCTAAAGGATTCTCAATTGATTCCGAAACAATAATACTTGCAGCAAAATGCATAATTATATCAAAATTATATTTTCTAAAAACTTTTTCAAGGGAAACTTCATCTAATAAATCCAGAACAATTAACTTAGCACCTAAAACTGAAGAAACAGTACCCGTTGATAAGTTATCTACAATTATTATATTGTTGTTTTTATTTAATAATAAGTCCTTTACAACATGTGAACCTATATACCCAGCTCCACCAGTTACCAAAATATTCATTAATTACTCTCCTAATTCTTTATTATAATTTTCGATCATTTTATCAATAGTGAAATTTTCTAGAAAATACTTATATGCATTTTTCCCTAATATTTCAATATTTTCTCGTTTAGAATAAAAAAACAACACTTTTTGCGCAAAATCATTTATATTGTAATTATTAAGTAAAAAGCCATTGTAATTGTCAATTATTTGTTCTCTCACTCCACCAACGTCAACAGAAATAACAGGCATTCCTATACTCATAGACTCAAGAGTCACCATAGGAAAACCTTCCGTTTTTGAACTAAGAACGAAAATATCACATTCATGATAATATTTGTAAGGACAAGTGAAGCCATGAAAAAATATTTTTTCTTCTATCCTGTATTCTTTAGCTAATAATTTTAATTTATCTAAGTATCCTTCTTCTTCTTCTTTTC
Source organism: Campylobacteraceae bacterium (assembly GCA_013215945.1). Classification (NCBI taxonomy): domain Bacteria; kingdom Pseudomonadati; phylum Campylobacterota; class Epsilonproteobacteria; order Campylobacterales; family Campylobacteraceae; species Campylobacteraceae bacterium. Next base: position 101,438 of record JABSOM010000003.1, on the reverse strand, counting down.
CAACTAAATGTAATTCTATATTTAAATAACCTGAATCTATTATTTTTTTTATTACTTTAATTAAAAATATTTGATTTTTTAATGAATATAAACTTGCTACATTTAACAACCTCAAGGTGTCAGTATTAACATAGTTTTTTAATTGTTCTTTTTTTATACCATTATGTATTACTTTTGTATTTTGTTTAATATTTCTAGTTATTTGTAGTTTAGATTTTATATCATTTGATACACACAAAATTTTAGAACTTTTATCTACTAAATTATCAATCAAACTTTCTATATGTTTAAAAGGCTTAAAAAATACAGAAGTTGGAATACTATGGATTATATGAAAACACTTTAAATTTACTAGACGTGCAGCAATTGTTGAACTTCTACAATATTCACCACCAGGATAACCTCCATTATTTGAAATAAATAAATCTCCATTTATTTTTTTAAATTTATAATAAAAATATATTATTGAGATGAAAAATAATGGATACCTAACTATTAAATTAAATATTTTCAATAAAATATATAGAAAAAAGAATTTTTTCTTACTATTTGCGTACTTACCAAGTTCTGCAATTGTAATCAAATTATAATATGTAATTTGAAAATTATCTTTAAATTTACTAGATAATAAAATAGATGTATCATTGGATTTATTAATAAATAAATGTATTTTTTTTAAAGATAGATTTTCATACAAGATACGAGCAACCTTATCACTACCACCTGCACTGTAATTTTCGACTAATAAAATTAATATTTTATTTTTCATCAAACTCTATCTTTTTAATAATTATAGCTGGATTTCCAGCCACAATATGATAATCTGGTACATTTTTAGTTACTACTGAATTTGCCCCTATTATACAATGTTTCCCGATTTTTACATTTGGAAGTATTGTACTTCCTACTCCTAGCCAAGAGCCATCACCAATTATTATCTTCCCACCTGAACTAATATCTTGTTTTATTATAGGTAAATTCTTATTTTTGAAATTATGTATTATATCTCCTACATAACATCTATCAGATATCATTACGTCTTTTCCAATAAAAACTTCATCTATACAGCTAATCAATGAAAATCTACCTATATAAGTACCCTCTTTTATAATTAAAGAAGGAGTTATGTTTTTAATTACTTTTCCATTTACATAAATAAAACGTGATAAGCTTAACCACACATTATTGTTTATATATACATTGTCACCAATTTCTATACATTCAGGGCAATCGATTTTTGTACCAAATCCTACATAAGTATTTTTTCCAGTTTTTTTACATTTTTTCAGTATATTCTTATAGTAAATACTTATGAAAATATGTACTATCTTATCAACTACTCTTTTTATCATCTTTTTCCACCAATATAAAAAGTGATCCCTGTATTATATAAGGGGAAAATATTTTTAAATACTTAAACAAAAAACTAGAAATTTTTAACTCTAGCCGTCTTAATTTATTGTTTTTTTGAGAAATGTATTCCTCGCTACTACTACTTAGTATATGAGATGAATAATCTGCAAAATAATATTTTTTTAATTTATGATATTTTTCAACAAATCTTAGTGCACTTAAATATGAAAAAAAATGTATATGACCAATAGTTTTAGTTTGTATTTTATAATAATTACCTTTCATATAATAATTTCTTAATCTATCGAATAAGTTTAGCTCTAAAGGTATATTGTAAATTATATTTTTAGTTAATGTATTTAAAAGCTTTGATGTAATTTCTTTATTCGGTATATGCTCAATAACATCTATCATTAAGATTAAATCAAAATTTTTTTCATTTAACTCATCAAGAGGAAGGGCATAGGTTTTTACTATATTCTTATTATTTATTTTTTGAATTTCTAACATTTTAAGAGAAAGATCTAGGGCATAAAACTCAACAGTTTTGTTTTGAGAAATTATATATTCACACAAAAATTTTCCAATTAAACCTGCTCCGCCTCCAACATCTAAAACTTTTACCGTTGTATTTGAAAAATCAATCTCTTTAATAAGTTTTTTTATATAGGAAAATTTATACTCACTATCTTCACTATGTATTGTTTTATTGTTTTCTAAATAAGTACCATTATTATATATGTCCATACTCACTTTGTCTCCTTATTAAATTCATTTTTAATTATTGAACATACTTCTTTATAATTATTCTTATACAGCATTTTATCTTTTAACTTATCAAAATCAATATAATCAAAGTTATCTAAATATTTTATTAATTCATGAATAGTTTTAGAATTAAAAATAGGAATATTCAAGTTATAAAATATATTTTCTGTAAATAACTCAAGATAACTTCCAAAAACTATATAAGGTGTATTTAAAAAAATTGATTCATATAAAACAGTACTAAATGGGCCTATAACTAAATCATTCTTATCTATGATTTCATTTATATTCCCATCTTTTAATATATTTTTCTCTTCTAGCAGACCATCAAGAAGATAATAAAAAAAATCAATATTCATTGTTCCTGGATGAATTTTTACAGTAATATTATTTCTATTATATCCTACATTAATTAACTTTTTTATCAAAAGTAATAGATCATCTAAACCTTTTTTAATACTTGTGTCCCAATATTCAAAATTTAAATCTGGTAAAATTAAAATCTTAGAACTTTTACTTATATTTAGTTTTTTTTCTTTTTCTCTTTTTCTTTCCAAAAATATTGGATATCCACAAGGAATAGTTTTAATTCTGTTATTATACTTATTAAAAAAATCCAATTCATATTTTGACCAACAGAAAATACCATCAAGTTGATTAATATTATTCATAATTGCCTTAATCGAGAAGTCTCTTACTCCATGATTTAACAAGTACACTTTTCCTTGTCTTTTATGAATTATTTGAGAAATTAAAGACGATATTAAAGGGATTTCACACATAAGTATAACATTCATAATATTTAACTGTTTAAATTTAATCACAATATTATCAATTGTAGCAATTGCCTTATTTACTAACTTATTATAATACCTAGTAAGCATAATTTCTAATATCTCTTCTATATTATTATTTTTAAAATTATTTTCTTCTAAATTATTAAGAACAAGATTTTTACTTTTATTATTTACGATAGTTGGATTAAAGTATAATGTTTTATTACTTGACATAATATGATTTATACTTACAAATAGCTGATCACTTACAATTGCATTATTAAAATAAGAAATTAATTTTTGTGTAGAAGAATAACCTTGAAAAAAAGATTTCTCTTTTTTGTTTCTTTTAAAAAAATTATTGCTCCATGTAATATTATTACGAAGTGTTTTTTTAAAAATAGAGTCTTTGTAAAAAATGTTGTAAGAATTTACAATCGAGATAGCTTTTAAATCACTTTTAAAAAAACTATAATTTACTCCTAATAATTTTAGAAGAAACACAAGAGTGTCCTTTATTACATAGTTATCACTAATTATAAATTTAATTTCTTTTGATAAATTATCATTTGAAAAAAGAACAAATAAAACTTGTAATTCTGTTACATTTGATGCTCTAAAGTCAAAATCAATAGATTTTCCAATAGAAATACCTTTATATAATGTAATATCAACATCATCTTTCATATACCAATTAGCAGCTATTTTTAATAGCTTTTCATTAAATTCTTGATATTTTTTAAATTCAATACAATCACTTATAAATAAAGTATCACTGTTTATTAATTGATATTCAAAACAAACTCTTATAATTTCTTTTCTTTTCATTCTAAAAGCGAACCATCCTTTTTAAAAACATATGAACTTCAGAAAAAAAATACTTTTTAACAACTTGAAGAGGATATGTAAAATTTTTTACTATTTCTTTAAAATAAGCTTTTATTTTATTGAAAGTATTTTTAATTTCCAAATTTAATAGCGGGTAACTATATAAATCAACTAAACCTGCTCTAAAATAGCACTCTAATACAAATTTAAATTCTTTTTCTTTATTTATTGAAGTATTAAATTTTTCATACATTAATATATTCATCACTTTTCCTTATTGTTATACTAATCTTTTAAATCCACTATGACAGACATCATTCTTTAGCAATTCTGAAATTTTGTTCCCTTCTAATGCTTTACTAATTTTTTTAAATACTTTTTCAACAGCAGTAATATATTTTTCAATATCAGATTCTGAATGTGCATAAGAAGCATAATACCCTGTGGTACTCATAAATCCTAAAATCAACATTTCTTGAACAAAAAATGTTTTTATTTCATTATGATTTTTATAATTAAAAGAAAAATAACTTAGTGGCCGAATACCCATAATTGAAATTTTTAAGCCAAATTTATTTGAGATATCCATCCACGCATTTTGTATTATCATTCCATTTTTATCTAAAGTTTTTTCAACTTCTAATTCTTTAAACTTTTTTATCGTTTCAAGTGCAGCAACTAATCCAATTCGATCAGTCCAATATGTACTACTTATAAAAGAATTTTGTGCAGCTTGCATAACATTCTTTTTTCCAATAATAGCTGCCATTGGAAAACCGTTTGATAAAGCTTTGCCAAATAAAGCAATATCAGGAGTAACTCCAAGTTTTAAATGGCTTCCACCTAAACATAATCTAAACCCAGCACTTATCTCATCAAATATAAGTATTATTTTTTTATCTTTTGTTACGTTTCTAATATGCTCTAAAAAACCTTTTTCTGGATAAGAATTTCTTATAGGTTCCATAATAACTGCAGCTATTTTACCATCATATTTTTCAACCAATTCATCAAAAGCTTTTTTGTCATTATATACAAAGGGAAAGGAAGTTCCCTTTAGACCTTTAGGAACACCTAACGGACTAAGACCAGGAAGTAAATGTCCTTCAAGATTATTTTCGTCACCCAAATTACTTGCAAGATACCAATCATGCCAGCCATGATATCCACAAAAAAGAACAATATCTTTATTTGTTTTTGCTCTTGCAATTCTTATGGCAATTGTAGCACTCTCTCCACCACTCTTAGCATATCTTACCATATCTGCCCAAGGATGAATTTCACAAAGCTTTTGTGCAAGTTCCACTTCTTCAGGTGCATTAAGTGTACACATACTACTATTGTCAATTGCAGTTTTAACTACATTATTTACATCTTCATCTGCGTATCCAAGTATATTAGCACCTATTCCCATATAAGAAAAGTCTTTATACTTATTTCCATCTAAATCCCAAACTTCACAGCCTTTTGCTTTAGAATAATAAGATGGCCAAAGATTTGGAGCAAACATTTCAGGTCTTTTAGATAATAATTGTGTCCCACCAGGTATTAATGTTTTTGCTTTTTTATATAATTCTTGTGATTTATTCATTATATTCTCCTGTCTTTTTTAAGTGATTTTTTTAAACCTTCATCTCTTTTTATATCTGAATTTATATATAATAAATTTGGATTTTTTGTTAAATAAGAGATAATATCTAAATAATCAAAATCAGGATTATTAGGGTATAAATTTTCAATAATATTCTTAATTAACTCAAAATCATTTTCTTCATCTACTGTTAATCGTAAATGTGAGAAATCATTTTTTGACGTATAATTCAATTTTTTAAATATTTCATTGTTTTTTATATATAAGGTTACATGTTCTCTGTCAGATTCAAATATTACATTTTCGTATGATTTTTTAAGAGCATCAAAAGTACAAATTTCGATATCCATTCCATCAGCATATGTTGGAATTAAAGTATTTGAAACATAGTCATAATTATTTTGTTCAAACTCTGAGACTACTTCATCTATAATACCAGCATCAATTACAGGGCAATCCCCTGTAACCCTAATAACATTTAATTTTTCAATTTTATTTTTATCTTTAAACTCTTTTGCACAAGTATAATATCTTGATAAAACATCTTTTAAAGAACCTCTAAAAACTTCAATATTATTTTTAAGTCCAAAACTCTCTATTGCATCATCACTTATATCATCTGAAGTTGCAATAATAAGTTTATCAATTCTTTTTGACTTTAAAATTCTTTCACATTCATAAGCTAGAAGTTCTTTACCATTAACTTTTTTCAATACTTTATTTGGTAGTCTAGTTGAACTCATTCTTGCTTGTAGGATTGCTAAATTCACTTTTTACTCCATTTAGATGGATTATAAATATTTTCATTAATATTTGATAATTTTTTTCCTAAATAAGTTAAAGTTTCGTCATCAAGTTCTACTAAATTGTTAAAATTAGAGATATTTTCTTTAGCCTGCGTTAAACTATCACAACCAAACAAAATAATAGCATCTTTTGCCCTAGTATTAACAAAAGACAATGCAAGTTCATTTTTAGTTATATTTAATTTATTGCAAATGAAATCAAGTATTTCAACATATTTTTTTGCTGTATTTAAATTAGAAGGTAAATCATCTTTATCCATTAATATTAAACCTTGTAGGTAAATACTTCTTATAAATATCAACTTATTTTTTTCTTTTGCTTTTTTTAGCCAGTGTTTTGTAATCGCTCGTTGATCAAACAAACTAAAAGGTATTTGAATAATATCTATTTCATCATTATTTAATGCCAACAAGAATTCAGCATCAGAATAAATTGAAACACCAAAGTTTTCAATTAATTTTAGCTCTTTTAACTTATTTATAGATTTTTTATTTTCAACAGAAAAATTATGCAGTAGTGAATTATCATGAAGTAATAATCCAAATAAAGATTTAATTGATAGCTTATCTAATGAATTATTTATTTCATCAATTAATATGTCTTCAGACGAAGATAAAATTTCAGAGTTAACTTTTGAAATTACATTAAATGTATTATTAGAGGTATGTCGTATAAAATCGCCAATTATTTCTTCGCTATTACCATATACTTTTGCGGTATCAATACAATTAATACCGACAGATTCTGAAAATTCTAATATAGAATTGGCTTCAATTTTAGATGTTTTTCCTGTATTATTTGATATACCATAGTTTAATCCAAATTGTACAGTACCCAAACACAATTTAGACAAATAATTATTTCTCCAATTAATTATTTTCATCAGATCTCAAAAATGAATAAAATAAAGAATTATGCCATATACCATCATGCCAATAAGTTTCTCTAAGTTCCCCATCTAATTTAAACTTTAAATTTTTAAAAAAAATCTTTTTAGGTTCATCTAGAGAATAGATTTCTGCCCATAATCTATGTAAATTTAATATATTAAATCCATAATCTTTCAATAAACTTGCGGCCTCAATTGAATATTTATCATCTATGTAGATATTGTCATATCCTAAATAAATAGAAAAATCAGCACTTCGATTAATCCAATCAATATAGCATAAACCACATGCACCCATCAACTCATTAGTTTCAATATTGATAATTGCAAACATTTTGTGAAGAGTATTCTTTGAAGTAACTGAATCGAACCATTTTTTTTGATTAACAATATTAATTTCATCAGTTTCTCTGAAATATTTACGTAATACTGGATTATTTCTCCACTCCATTAACTGAGATAAATCATTTTCTTCAATGGCTCTTAGTGCTACAATTTTTCCATTAATCATATTTAACATCACTCCACTTTAAATCTGATCCATGTACAATATCTTTTAAAAGTTTTTTACCTATTAATTCATCAATTTCATATGGTAATATTGCTCCTTTTGGAGCTGGTCTTAAAACTTCTAACATATCCTTTGTTATAATTTCATCTTTATGTAGATTTTTTGATGCTCTAAGACACCTTCTTTGTAAAATAGCAGTTTCTTTTTCGTTATGCTCGATTTTTTTGATAGGTCCTCCAAGAGCATATTCCAATTCTCTTGTTCTATCAATCATTTCTCTCCACGACATCGGATTCATAGAAAATTTATGGTCGGGTCCACTTAAATTATTATTATTTGTAAAATGTTTTTCAATAACTTTAGCACCTAGAGCAACAGCACCTAATACCGTTGTATGTCCTAAGGTATGATCAGATAAACCTAAAATTACATTTGGAAAATTTAGAGCATATGCTTTTAATACATTCAATTGTATATATTTAAAATTTTCATTATTTGCTGTATAATTAGTATTACACTGCATCAGAATTATATTTTTATTTATTTTTTCGATTTTTGATATTAGATTAATAACTTCATCCATTTTAGATGCACCAGTAGCTAACAAAATAGGTTTATTATATTTTGCCATTTTTAAGGAAATATCATGGAAAGTTATATCTCCTGAACCTATCTTATAGGCTGGCACAAATTTATCAATAAAATCAATTTGGTTTATATCATAAGGTGAAGTAAAAAAATCAATGTTTGCTTTTTTACAAGTTTCATATAGTGTTTCAGTCCAATCTAAAGGAACCTCTGCATCTTCATAAACCTTATAAATAGATTTATTCCAACTCTTTTGATGACTTGCTTTAGATCCTAGATTCTTAAAACCATAGTCACTTACAATTGTTTTTGCATTAAAATGCTGAAACTTTGCAGCATCTGCACCAGCCTCTTTTGCCATATAAATTAAATCTTTAGCTTTTTCCAAATCACCATCATGATTCGCTGCAATATCAGCAATAAAATATGTTTTTGAGTTTTTATTTATTTCTGTTTTATTTATCATAAAGCTATTGTTGTTCATTCTTATCCTTGTACTCTTTAAATAAAGTTTCTAATGTATCATCAATAGTAGGCATTTTAATATTTAATATATTCTCAATTTTTGAGATATCAAGACCTAATGTTAACGCTCGTTTTAACTCATTCTGTGAAAAGTTTTCTATTTTAACGCTACTTATATTATTACTATCCAACCCAAATTTATTTGCAGTTTTAATGCCAAAACTTAGTTTATCAATAACTTCTGATGAAGAAATATTATATATTCCACATAAGTCCCTCTTATAACATTTTAATAAAATGTTCCCTAATTCATATACACTAATTGGCGAAGTGTAAAAATTAGAGAACAATTGTATTTTTTCTTTCTTAGTTATTGCTTTTAATAACCACTCAAAAAATGAGTCCACTTTACTCATTCGAAAACCAATAATATTAGTTCTTACAATTAATGATTCTTTATTAATAACTAAAACTTCTTTTTCAGCTTGACGTTTTGTTACTGAGTAATTATTTAACAAAAGAACTTCATCATCTTCTTTATGTTTTATTTTTAAATCATTATAGAAATGATCAGTTGAGATATGAATAAAATAACTATCAAATTTTATTGAAATCAATGAAAGTTTTTTTGCTATATCAACGTTTATACTATAGGCAAGTTCATAATTATCTTCACATTTCTTTAAATTTACTAGGGCAATTGTATTAACAAGAATATTTGGCTTCCATATTGAAAATTCTTTACTGAGTTCTTCTTCTAATTTAGCGAAATTTATTATATGATTATATTTTGCATCATAACATTCAGTATGTGAGCGAGAAAAGGACTTAACTTCAAATCCTTTAGATAAATAATTATTTACTAAACTTTTTCCTAATAGACCAGTCCCACCAATAATTGCAATTTTCATACTTATATAGAACCTAACATTTTTAAAAAACTTTCAGTTGTGTACCATTGAGAATTATTTAGGGAATTATATTCAAATCCTATTCCTATATCTGTTCCTTTTTCTCCTAAAGCATTTATTGTAAAATCTGATATGTTACTAAATTGGATTGTTGGAGTTATTACATAATATGAATCAAATTCAATTACTCTATCATCTTGTGTTATCATAACTTCATGTAGTTTTTCACCAGGTCTAATACCAATAACTTTATGTGGTAGTTTCGGAGCTAAAGCAAGTGCTAATTCAGTCATCTTCATCGATGGGATTTTAGGTATAAATATTTCTCCACCGTGCATTCTTTCAAAATTATCCAATACAAAATTTACACCATCTTCAAGAGTAATTAGAAATCTTGTCATATTATTATCTGTAATTGGTATTTCTTTAGTCCCATTTTCTATGAGTTTCATAAAAAATGGCACAACGGAACCTCTACTACCTACAACATTCCCATATCTAACAACAGAAAATTGAGTTATTCCGCTACCAACAATATTGTTTGCTGCTACAAATAATTTATCTGATACTAGTTTTGTAGCTCCGTATAAATTTATAGGCCCCGATGCTTTATCTGTTGAAAGTGCAATTACTTTTTTTACTTTATTTTTAATCGCAGCATTTATTACATTCTGAGCACCATCGATATTTGTTTTTATGCATTCCATAGGATTATACTCTGCTATTGGTACATGTTTTAATGCTGCCGCATGAATAACGATATCAACACCATTCATTGCTTCTATGAGTCTATTTTCATCTCTTACGTCACCGATAAAATATCGCATACATTCATCACTGAAAGATTGTGACATTTCGTATTGTTTTAATTCATCTCTAGAAAATATAATTATTTTATTTGGTTTATATTTTGATAAGATAATTTCTGTATATTTTTTTCCAAAACTACCAGTTCCACCCGTTATTAATATATTTTTATTGTTAAACACTATTTAATTTCCTTTTCTAAAATATTTTCAATCTTACCATTATTATACTTTATCATAAAACTGCACCTTTTAAGAGTACTCAATATAGGATAAACCATATTTATTCTTCTTAGCAGCATATTATCATTAGAATAATTATTGTGCTGTTTGAATAAAATATTAAGCTAATCATTCTTACATATTATCTAATTTTTTCACTTCTATATGTTAAAACAAACAAATTAAAAAGACGATTGTGTTTCTTCTAAAATTCGATTTGAAATAAACTTAGAGGGATCTCCATTTATATTCATATATTGAAACTTTTTATTTTCATAATAATTTTTAGTTTCTTTACTGTTGTTTTCTATCAAGAATAAAAGTTTTTTTTCAAAAGAACTATAATCATCTTTTAAAACCACTCCAATTTCTAAATCATTTAACATTAATGCCCTATGTTTATTATAGTTACAATTTAAAATCTTTTTTTCAAATCCTAATGCCTCAAATCCAAGAGTTGACATATAAAAAACAGTAATATCTGAAGCCATTACATTTAGATACGAATCTTCTATTATTTTACTAACATAAATATTATTTAACTTTAACCTAGTATACAATCTTTCAATTGTTTGCTTTCTTAAATAATTAAAATTACTCATATCAACTATTCTACGAATAAAACATATTTTTATATTTCTATGGGTATTCGAAAACTTGATTACATTATCAATTAACTTATTATATACAGCATTAAATTCAAATGGTTCTTTTTCCATAGGGTCCATCTTTGATGAAATCCTATGCATTTCTTCAATGAAACAAATATCATATTTTTTTTCAACACTTTTATATTCTTTGATTTTCGAATATAAAGGAATAGAACCAATTGGGTATTTATTTTTAGCTACAATATTCTGTAATTCTATTTGTTTAATGCTATGAGCGAAATAATCATCACAAAAAATGTAATTATCCAAAGGATCACGAGTACCATTTTGTATTAAAAAAATATTTTTTATGCCATTTTGCTTAAAAATAAAATACTTTAAAGCTGTATATCCATTATCGTGTGCACTTATTAATATATCTACTTTAATATTACAAGACGAAGAATAATAAAGTGCATATTGCTTCAAAAATTTCAATACTATTATTATTATATCAATTTCTTTATTTTTATTTTCTATTTTTTTATATCTTGCAAAATTTTTAATTTCATTGAAAAAAATAATTTTTGATACTTTAGAAGAAAAATTAAATTTTATATCCCTATTTATTGTTTTTATGCTAGTTAACTTACGTAAAGACTTGCTATTTATTTTATCAGTAAGTAAATATAAATAATCAGAAATTCCAATTTTATTTAATTCCTTATGTATAGATTCATAAAATGTTTTATGAGATCGTTCTGCATCATCAACCCATCCTTCAAAAATTATTTGGCTTGAATATTTTTCATTATATCTTTTACCAAAAAAACCAAGAAATAAGAAAAAGAATAATACAAAATAATATAAAAAAAATGTTTTTATTTTATTTTCTTTATTTTTTTCTTTTTCATTTATTAATATTTCATTTATTTGCATTTCCACAATATTTTCTGGAATATTATAAGATTTTGAAAAAAGTGATACTAATTCTTTTGGAATTATTTTTTTATACTTCATTACTCGTTCTTATTATATTTTCGACTTTTTTTAAATCAGCATAAGTATCAATATCTAAACTCTGCACTTCATTCATAATAAAAGATATTGTTTTATCAGTAAATAAATTATTGTTTTTTTCAAATTCTTCTACTTTTATAATATAAATTGCCCCATTGCTAAGATAAGTATTCGGCAAGTCCTGTCTTCTCATAAATGGATATTTATTATTAGATACACCTTCTATAAAACCATCTTTATTTTCTTTAAATGCTTTTAATATTTTATTATCAACTTCACATACACTTATAAGTGCCGTGGCCTCACTTTTAAAGAACACATCAAAAGCCTCATCAATATTTTTTACATCTCTTAATGGAGAAGTTGGTTGCAGTAAAATTAGATAATCAAATTGTTTCTTTTCTTTTTTAAGTTCCTCAATTACTTGTTTTAACACGGGAGCACTTGCTGTTGTATCAAGAGCCAATTCGAATGGTCTTTTAATTATATTTGAATTATATTGTCTTGAAATATTTAATATTTCATCATCATCAGAACTAACAATTGTTTTACTTATATATTTTGAGTTTAGACTAGCTTCAATAGTCCATGCAATAAGAGGTTTACCAGCTAAATCAATAATATTTTTACGAGGTAATCCTTTTGAACCACCACGAGCAGGTATTATCGCTAAAATTTTCTTAGTCATCTGTTCCATCTTGAGATACTGTATGTCTTAGTTTCCATTCACCATTTACTTCTTTCCAAATATGAGGACTTCTATGTTTATTCATAGTTTCCCAAAATTCATCTTCTGTTGAATCAATATATGTTAAAAACTCTTTGAAATATTTATCCGGAAACTCTGTATCATATTTTTTAATAAGATACGAAGCTTCTTCTCTTGTGATTTTATCATTTCTTACTTCTTGGGCAGCATCGTAAGTACATCTTCCAATTCCAAATTTAATCATAGTAGTAAGATAATGAAAAGGGTCAACCTTGTCATCTATACTGCTGTATTTAGAATAAGTTCCTTCAGTTCTTTCAGGATTAGCTTCAAATCCAGTATTTTCAACAGCATAATAATAACACTCTTGAGGATCCCAATTTAAATAATAACCTAAATAATGTACCTCCACCCCAGCTTCAATTAAATCATTTTTATTGGGAGGTATATATGGAGCAAAATCATCTTTCGTATAATCACCGCTATCAATATATTCTTGCATTGAAACTCCACCAAACTTCATTGATAAAGCATTATCAGAAGAGAAAAAGTCCATATTCATAATTGGGTTTGTATTCTCTTCAATAGCATTTCCATATTCTGCTTGATTTTCACCATACATTACAAGTTTTATATTGAATTTTTTGGCCATTGATGGTCCAATTATTCTTTGACCTACAATAAAAGGTTGAAAAGGGTGAAGAAGATTATGAAATGCATTTTTTGTCATTTCTCTATGTAATTTCCCATTTGGAGTATATAAAATATTGTCTAATCCTCCAGTATGCATCCATTCTTGCATATTTTTCCAGCCAATATCTGTATATAAATGAGGAGACCATGTAACAGTTAAAGGATTCATCCCATATTTATATTTTAATATATGAGCAGTATATGCACTGTCTTTACCTCCACTTCCAGGTACTATTACATCATAAGAACCATCAGTACTTCTAAATTGTGATAAAAGTTCTCTTAACTTTTCATCTCTTTTTTTCCAGTTTATATGTTTTTCTTTTTCTTCATGATAAACACAAGCAGAGCATATTCCCTCTTCATTGAAATTGATTACTTTTTTCTTTTCACCTTTTACATTTTTAAACTCAACACTTGAACTTGGTCTTTGATTTGAAATTATACATTTTTTACAAAATTTAACCTCATTGGGTAATCCATAGTATGCTTCTAGTTTTTCGCTCATTTAATATTCTCCTTACAAATATTTATAAAGTTTTTTATTATTTTCAAGCCTATTTCTCCACTTTTTTCTGGATGAAATTGACATCCAAAAATATTGCCTTTTTTTATTGATGAACAAAACTCATAATCAGAATATTGAGTAGTAGACAATATTTCATTCTCATTATCTAAATTAGCAATAAAACTATGAACAAAATACATATCACTCTGTTGTTCAATTTTATTTAAAATAGTATTAGTCCATTTAATCTTTTTTTCTTTAATTTCATTCCAACTTACATGTGGAAGTTTTTCATAGTTAATATTTTGAGTTGGTAGTTTTATTACTTTTCCTGAAATTAACCCAAGCCCTTTAGTATTTGTAAATTCTTCACTTTCATCTAGAAGCATTTGCATACCTAAGCAAATACCAATAAATGGTTTATTACTATTTGTATATTTTTTTATTATATTCACTAAATTATATTTATTTAAATTCGCCATACCATGAGAAAATGCACCGACACCTGGTAGTATTACTCCATCAGCAGATATAATATCATCTTCTTTATTTGAAAGAATTGGCTCAATTCCAACTTTTTTAAGAGCATTAATCATACTTCTTACATTTCCAACATCATAATCAATAATTACTATTTTCATATACGAACCTGAATATTATTTTGAATTAGTTTCTGCTTTATATCATTTATAGATTCGAGTTTATAATGTAAAGTAGAAGCAGTAGCAATCGCATCTATATTTGTATTTAATAATAATTCTATCACATCATCACTATTTTTCATACCACCACTTGAAATAATTGGTATTGACACTGATTTTGAAACTGCTTGATTTAATTCAATATCAAATCCTTTCTTTGTTCCTTCTTTATCTATTGAAGTTAACATTATCTCTCCTGAACCTAGTCTTTCAACTTCTTTAGCCCATTCTACTACATCTTTTCCTGTTGGTTCTCTACCATTATCAGTGTAAGCTTCCCATTTATTATCAGATATTTTTTTTGCAACTATTGAAGATACTATACACTGTGAACCAAAAATCTTAGATGCTTTTGTAATAAACTCAGGAGTATTTATAGCTTGAGTATTTATAGCAACTTTATCAGCTCCTGAATTCAAGGCAGTTTGAATATCATCAATGTTTCTAATACCTCCACCTACTGTTATTGGAATAAAAACATCTTCACAAGCTTTTTGTATAATTTCACTTAAACTATTTCTGTCGTAATAAGCAGCTACAGCATCCATAAATACTATTTCATCAATACCATCATCATAATATTGTTTGGCTAATACATTTGGATTACCAACTTTTCTAAGACCCTCTAATTGAATACCCTTTATTACATATTCATTTTTCACATCTATTCTAGCAATTATTCTTATTTTATTCATATTATTCCTCACCAAAAATATTCATATATTCTAGATTTGCTTTTTTATACTCATCAAGTTCTCCAATATCTAGCCAATACTCACGAATAGGAAAAGAAAGGACTCTTTTTTCTTTTTGTATTAGTTTTTCAAATAATGTAGGCATATCGAAAAATTGATTATCTGGAATATCTAATAATACAGATGGACTAAGCATATATATTCCAGCATTTACAAAAAACTTATGTAATGGTTTTTCATCAATTGCTACAATATGTTGGTTTTCAATATTTACTACCCCATAAGGAATTTGAAAATCATATTCTCTTACACCCATTGTTGCGATAGAATTATCTTCCTTATGATAATTTAGTAAATGTTCATAATTTACATTTGTTAATAAATCTCCATTCATAACAAAAAAATCATCGGTTAGTTTATCTCTTATTAATGATAAAGCACCAGCTGTACCCATTCTTTTATCTTCATGAATATACTCAATATTTACACCAAATTGACTACCATCTCCAAAATAATCCTCAATCATTTCAGATTTATAATTTACACTTAAGATAAAATCTTTAAATCCATATTGTAAAAAATTTCTTAGAATAGTCTCTAATATTGGTTTATTCCCAACTTTTAGTAATGGCTTTGGTGTTTTATCTGTTAAAGGTCTAAGGCGTGTACCCAATCCCCCAACCATTAATACTACTTTATTTTTATATTCATTAACTGAAATTAAATCATTTAATTCTTCAATACCTACCAATATTAAATTTTCATCAAGAATTGGAATCTGATAAATTTGATTAAATTTTGCTAATGCAATAATTTTTTCTTTTGAATCACCAACTTTTGCATAAGTAAAGTTTTTATGTATAATTCCTTCTATGCTATCTGTTATTGTTAAACCTTTTAAAAAAGCTCTCCTTATGTCGCCATCAGATATAGTACCTATTAACTTATTATTCTTATCAACTATCAAAGCAATCTTCATATCTCCAGCATCAATTATTTTCAATGCTTCATTTATAGTTGACTGATTATTTAATAATATTTTGCTAAATGACTTCATGACTTTAATCCCTTAATATACTTTTCTACATTTATTTTATAGTCTAATAATATTTGAGTATTTATTTTATTACAATCTATATTTTCTATATTTTCTAGTGAAATATCATCTGTATAATCAATATTAAATTTAATATTTAATATTACTTCAAACATTAATACCAACTCTTTAATTGTTAATTGGTCAGTTCCTATAATATTATATATGCCTTTAATATCTTTTTGAATAATTTTATCAATAGTTGAAACAAAGTCTTCTATATGCAAATAATATCTTTTTAAAGTACCATTATTATTAAAATCCAACTTATAAGTATTGTTTAAATAGCTTTTTGTTAAATAATTAATTATACCTTTTTGTTGATTCTTTCCAAACAAATTGGAGACTCTTAATATCGCATAATTTTTTAAACGTTGTTCAATTAAATAATCTGAAAAATATTTCATTGTAGCATATGGTGTTTCTGGATTTAATTTACTTACTTCACTCGCATATTCAGTAGATCCATAAACAGACACAGAGGAAATGTGTATAAATTTTTTATTATATTTTTCAACAGCATTAATAATATTGGTAATACCACTTGTATTTAATAATAAACATTGATTAATAGGGTTTGTTATTTGACCTGTACAATTAACAATTATGTCATATTCTTTAATAACCTCTTCTAGTAATAAATAATCTAAAATATCAATATTATATATATTAATATTTTTATCTGTATATTCCAGTGAATTACGAGAAAGGGCCCCAATGACATACTCTTTTTCCTTGAAAAGATCTACTAATGATTGTCCAAGTAATCCACTTGCACCTAAAATTAGTATTTTTTTATTCATAAAATCTCTTTTGGACAATTCCTTCTAGTGATATAGTTTTTAGTATTTTAACAATTTTTTCAGATGAATTACCATTTCCATATGGATTTATAATATTTTTGGCTTTATTTTTAATCTCTTGATTGAAAATTGCTTTTTCTATCCCTGCTTTAATTTCTGACTTATCATAGCCAACATCTATAACATTACTCGCTCGTTCTCTATCTTGTTGCCTTGTACCGATATTAACGGCAGGGATTCCAAATGTTGATGATTCATGTATACCTGAACTTGAATTTCCGACTATGGCCCAAATATTTCTATATACATTTATAAATTCTTCGGTAGATAAACTTGGATACCAACTCAATCCAGATTTTTTAATTTCATCTATAATATCAGACGACCCTGCATCATTATTTGGTAAAGAAACTAAAGCTTGAATATCAAGTTCTTTAATTACTTCTATAGTAGTTAAAATTTGTTTTCTTGATTCATCACTTTCAGTTGTAACTGGATGTTGTATTAGTAAAATTGTAGGTTTAGAAAAATCAATATTAAATTTTTTTTCTAATATCTCTTTACCAATTACTGGAGTTTGTACTATTGTATCTATAGAAGGACACCCTACATTAAATACATAGTCAGGATTTTCACCTAATCTAATCAATCTTTGTCTTGCATCTTCAGTAGCAGGAAAATGAATATGTGCAAATTTGCTCATCGCATGTCTAATACTCTCATCAATACTACCAGTAACTTCACCACCTTGTATATGAGCTACTGGTATATTCATATGAGCAGCAGCTATTGTTGTAGCTAAATTTGCACCAATATCAAATCCTGTTAAAACTAAATCTGGTTGAAAATTTTCAATTTCTGTTGTTATTCCATCTAGCACTTTTGCTAATGCTCTAACCATTGAAGCATTAGTATTTCTTGCACCTACTTCAAACATTGGAACTTCTGCATTTATTGTAAAACCATCTTCCTTTATATAATCAATATCTTTTCCATGTACATCTAATAAGCAAATACCTGTAACTACCAAATAAACCTCAAAAAAAGAATCCTTATATAACTCTTTTAATATTGGTCTCATTCTACTATAGTCGGCTCTTCTTTCTACTAATGTTAAAATCTTCATATTATTTTTTCCTTTTATTACATTTTACCATCAAGATATTTACCAGTCTCTTTATGCCTAAAATCAGGTATCATTTTAAAAAATTCTTCAACTATATCTTTTTTTTTCCAGGATAAATTAATTTTTAAATCTTTTATAGTCTCTTCAAAATTATTTAATAACTCTTCATTGAAATCAGCACCATTTTTAATAATACCTAATTTTTCAAATTTATTCATGTCTAATATTTCACTATCTGTATAAAACTCCTCAAAATCCTTCTCGCCAGTCGTATCACTTCTAGTAAACAAACATGGCCATTTACCTTGAGTTGGTAAAGTTTTCATTAACTTTCTAGCTTCATCTTCATCTTCACATAAATATGGTTCATATCCAATATTTTTAAGATATTTCACTGCTATATCTGAAAAAGATATTAAATGTAAATCTTCACTTAGCTTCGGAAAAAAAATATCTCTATTATCTCCAAAAATACATGACATCAAACATAATTCGCCAGATTCTTGAGAAGTTACAAAGTACCTTTTTATGTCATTTGGAGCCACTATAGGTTGATTTTTTTGTATTCGCTGATTAAATCCATGAAGTAGTGAACCATCGCTAAAAGCGACATTTGCAAAACGTGCTGTAGAGATTTTAATAGCTAATGATTTTCTCATTAAAAACATTTCCATAATTCTTTTACTTGCACCCATCATATTTACAGGATTTGCCGCTTTGTCTGTTGATACACAGAAGTATTTTTTAGTACCATTGTCAATAGCTTGTTGAAGTGTTTTATCTGTATTAAAAATATTAACATCAATCATTCTCATCAATGTAAATGGATCTTTTTCACTTCGAACATGTTTTAATGCAGAAAGATTTAAAACATAATCATATTTTCCATCTGATTTTATAAAAGCATCATATTCTAAAGAACCTATATCTAAAGCAAATGTCTTAAAATCTCCATCTATATATCCGAAAGAAGATCTAATATCTCTAACTAATTCAACCATATTATTTTCTGATATATCTACCACATGAAGTTTTTTTGGATTTCTTTTAAAAATTTCTTTTGTAACGGCTTGTCCTATAGAACCAGCTCCACCTATTACAAGAAATGTTGAAGTTGATATAATATCTTCTAACTTTTCACTATATCTTATGATGTCTTTACTAAAAAGTTCTTTTTTTCTACCTATTAATGATAATAAACTATTCACTTATATCACTCCAAGATAAGTGTTCATCAGTATCAATATCTTTATTGGTAACCTTTCCCAAAATAATATCATAACTTTCAGCTTTAATCTCTCCCGTACCCGGTCTTTTAACCCAAATATTTTCTTTTGTAAGTTTTTCACCTTTTTTGATAGATTTAATAGTTACAACTGTGGCAAATGCAAAGTCAATAGTAACTTGCTCCTCTTTTGCAGCTTCTTTTTTTCCACCTCTCATTTTAGAGATTTCGTCACTACCAATAATTAATTCTTTAAGAGATATAGGATCCATAGAATTAATTATATCAGGGCCTGGTCTTTCCATTTTATCTGTAAAGTGCCTTTCTAATATAGAAGCACCTAGTGCTGTAGCAGCAAAACATGCCCTATTAGATGTAGTATGATCCGATAATCCAATAATCGCATGTGGAAATTCTTTTTGCAGTTCTTGCATAGCACCAAGTCTTACTAAATGAACAGGAGTAGGATACAAGTTTGTAGTATGTAAAAGGGCATAAGGAACCTTATATTTTTCAAGTATATCAACAGTTCTTCTCACTTGTTCTAAATTATTCATTCCGGTACTTACAATCATAGGTTTTCCAAAAGACGCGATATGTTCAATTAAAGGATAATTATTGCACTCACCTGATCCAATTTTATATGCACTCACTCCCATTCTTTCTAGTCTATCTGCTGCAGCTCTTGAAAAGGGGGTACTTATAAATATCATATCTTTTGATTCAACATAGTTTTTTAATTTAGTTTCATCTTCTTCATTTAGGGAACATCTTTCCATAATCTCATAAATTGATACTGATGCATTACCCGGAATAATATTTTTAGCTTCTTTGCTCATTTCATCTTCTACTACGTGTGTTTGATGCTTAATAACTTCTGCTCCAGATTTCCATGCAGCATCAACCATTTCGAATGCAGTTTCTAGTGAGCCTTCGTGATTAATCCCAATTTCTACTATTACTAAAGGGGAATAATTTAATCCAATTTTTCTATTTTCAATTATTATTTCACGCACAAATTAACCTTTTCACTATTATTTATTACAAAAGAACTTATTCTGATAATCTAGCATAGAACATTCTATTAAATGGAAAACTAATTATATATTATATTATTCAATACTTAACTTCCCATTACGAAGCCTATATATTTTATCACACCTTTTTATTGTACTTAACCTATGCGCAATAATTAACAAAGTTTTATCATTACATATTTCATAAATTTCATCCATGATTTCTAATTCTGTTTCATCATCTAAAGCAGAAGTTGCTTCATCAAGTACTAATATTTCGGGTTCAATATATAAAGCTCTTGCAATCGCTATTCTTTGTTTTTGCCCTCCACTTAACATAATACCACCTTCTCCTACTATTGTATTTATACCCTCTTTTTGTTTTAAAAATTCATATATTTTTGCTTGTTTTAAACATTTTATAATTTTTTCATGATTATATTCATTACTAAACGCAATATTATCTCCAACCGTGCCATCAAATAAATAAACTGATTGAGGTATATATCCTATTTTACTTCTCCAAGATTTTATATTTTCATCATCTAATAACTCATTATCAATCTGTATTATCCCCTTATTAGGCTTGTAAAGTCCAATAATTACATCAACTAAGGTACTCTTACCACTACCACTTTCACCAACAAAAGCAATTTTAGAACCTTTTTCAATAGTTAAATTAATATCTTTTAAAACTGTCTTATTCTCTTCATATTCAAAATTCAGATATTTAATACTAATTTTTTTATTAAAAATAAGTCTATCTGAACCTAATACTTCACAATCATACATCAAATCGTTATGAACAATTTCAAGTGATTTATGTATAAATAAAATATTATTATAACTGCTTAATATTCTATTTACTGAAGGCATAAGTCTATACAAGGCTAAAATAAACATTGAAAGCATAGCGAGAACGGAAGAGATATCATTCTCATATTTCCAAACTAAATATAAAATAATAAGTATAATCATAGAAAAAGCAACTGCTTCTAGCAGTAATCTAGGCACTTGTAATAATGTTTGCGCAATTGTATTTGTTCTTGCATAATTTAAACTAGCATCTTCAAATTCACCTAATATTTGTTGATCATTCGTTCGTAGTTTAATGAGTTTAAAGTTTCCAAAACTTTTATTTATTATTTCATAAAAAGATTTCTGTATATATTCTCTATTTGTACCTTCTTT
The DNA here is from genome assembly GCA_013215945.1 of Campylobacteraceae bacterium. NCBI lineage: Bacteria > Pseudomonadati > Campylobacterota > Epsilonproteobacteria > Campylobacterales > Campylobacteraceae > Campylobacteraceae bacterium. The sequence goes on along the minus strand of JABSOM010000003.1, from coordinate 79,550 downwards.
TTTTATTTTTTTTGATATAGTTTTCATCATTAAAATAGCATTTACTAATAAAAATAGTGTTAAGGCTAGCGTAATTTTATAATTTACATATAACATCATTGAATAAATAAAAACTACAATGAAAACTTCACTCAACATAAATAACAGGGATGATATTAAGGCTGTTAAGTTTGAAGCTTCACTTATAATTGTTTTTGTTAAATAAGAAGAATTCTTTTTAACAAAATTTTTGTATGTCATTCCCATATAGTTTTCAAACAATCTATATGAAATAAGATGATATCGACCTTGGGAGAATTTTGCTAAGGAATATGTATATAATATATTAATAGTACTTCTTATTATATAAAATAAAACTAAAATAGTCCCAAATGCAATGACAAAATTTATTTCTTTATCAAATTTAAACAGTTTATAAAAGTATGAAAAATATTGATTTGAATGGATTGAGTCGAAATCCATAGACACAGAGATAAAAGGCATAATCGCAGAAACACCAATAACTTCAATTATTGATATAAATATAGAAAAGACTACTAACAGTAAAAATAATTCTTTATCTTTTTTTGTTAGTATAGCTCGCAATTTATTTATCATTTATAATCTTCCATCACTATTTTTTAAGATAGATTTAATATCATATACGATTTGATTCTTATTATCTAATCTAATATCTTTAAATTTATCATGTGCTACAGCTAAAATAATTGCCTCAAAATCTTTAAAATTAACATCATTATTTAAATCAAGATTGTATTCTTTTTTTACCTCTTCTTTGTCTGCCAAATAATCTGAAACAGTGATATCAGATCCAAAATCTTTAAGTTCTTCAATTACATCGATTACTCTAGAGTTTCTAATATCAGGACAATTTTCTTTAAAGGTTATACCCAAAATAAGCACTTTTGAACCTTCTATTTTATGACCTTTTTTAATCATAAGTTTTATTACTTGATTAGCTACATAAATGCCCATATTGTCATTCAATCTTCTTCCTGCTAATATAATTTCAGGATTATATCCAACTTGCTGCGCTTTATGTGTTAAATAATAAGGATCAACACCAATACAATGTCCTCCAACTAAGCCAGGTTTAAATTTCAAGAAGTTCCATTTCGTTCCTGCTGCTTCTAATACGTCATTTGTATTAATATTAAGTTTATTAAATATAATTGCTAATTCATTTACAAATGCAATATTTATATCTCTTTGAGAATTTTCAATTACTTTTGCTGCTTCTGCTACTTTAATTGTTGGAGCTAAATGAGTACCTGCTGTAATAATAGAAGAATATAATTCATCGACTTTTTTACCTATCTCAGGAGTTGAACCAGCTGTTACTTTTAATATTTTTGTAACAGTATGTTCTTTATCTCCTGGATTAATTCTCTCAGGTGAGTATCCACAAAAAAAATCTTTATTGAAAATAAGATTTGAAAATTTCTCTAGTACTGGCACACATTCTTCTTCTGTTGCACCTGGATATACTGTGGATTCATAAATAACAATATCATCTTTTTTTAGAATTTTTCCAATTGTTTCACTTGCTTTTAGGAGAGGTGAAAGATCAGGCCTTTTATTTTTATCTATTGGTGTTGGAACAGTAACAATATAAATATTGCAATCTTTTATGTCGTCTGCATTACACGTAAATTTAATATTATTATCAATTGCTTCTTGTAATTGATTTTCATTTAATTCTAAGGTTCTATCATAAGCAACATTAAGTTCATCGATTCTTTTTTGATAAATATCAAAACCTATTACTTCATATTTAGATGAAAATGCGTGAGCCAAAGGAAGACCTACATATCCAAGGCCAATTATGCATATCTTATTTTTTATCATTCATTTTCTCCATGTCTATATTAAAAAATTCTAAATACCAATCAATAAATTTGTCAATTCCTTCTTGTATTGGTGTTTCTGGTTTATAATCTAAATCATCTATTAAATCTTGTACGTCTGCAAAAGTTGCAGGAACATCACCCGCTTGTATTGGTAAAAAGTTTTTCTTAATAGTGCAGCCAAGTTTATTCTCAATTGCTGTAATAAAGTCCATTAATTTAACTGGATTGTTATTACCAATATTATAAATCTTGTATGGTGCGGAAGAAGTTGAAACTTCACCTGTTTTTCCATTCCAAGATTCATCTTTTTTTGCTGGATTATCTATAACTCTAATGATTCCTTCTACAATATCATCTACATAAGTAAAATCTCTTAACATGTCACCATTATTAAATACATCAATTGTTTTTCCTTCCAATGCTGCTTTTGTGAAAAGGTATAATGCCATATCTGGTCTTCCCCATGGTCCGTAAACGGTAAAGAATCTTAAGCCTGTGGTTGAGATATCAAATAAATGTGAATATGTATGAGCCATTAGTTCATTTGATTTTTTTGATGCAGCATATAAGGATATAGGATGAGACACATCATGATTTGTAGAAAATGGTAGTTCTTCATTTAAGCCATAAACAGAAGAAGAAGATGCATATGATAAGTTTTTTACATTATTATGTCTACAAGATTCTAAGATATTCATAAAACCAATAATATTTGAGTCCATATATGCAGAAGGATTTGTTAATGAATATCTAACTCCTGCTTGAGCTGCTAAGTTACATACAGCATCAAATTTTTCATCTGCAAAAAGTTTCATCATATTATCTTTATCTTCTAGATTAAGTTTTATGAATTTATAATTAGCATTTGTACTAGAAATAAGTAGTTCATTATATTCAATATTTTCACCATCTTCTAAATTAGAAATAATGCCGCCACGATGAAGCCTACCATATTTTACTTTTTGATCATAATAATCATTAATATTATCAAGTCCTATAACTTCATTTCCATTTTCTAATAATTTTATCGCTAAATGGCTACCTATAAAACCTGCTGTTCCTGTTACTAGAATCTTCATGCTTTTTTCACTTTCAATTTTTCTTTTAATATAACTTTCCCTCGCTCAACTCCAGGCTGATTGTAGGTATCAATTTGGACGAATTTTCCTACTACGGAGGTTAGCAATTGAAAAGTATACATTAATTTTGCTATATTTTTTTCATTTTGTTTTTTAATTGTTATGACATCATAAGGGATATCATTAAGTTCTTTTATAGATTGTATCGTCGCATCTGCTTGTTTACCTATTAAGTCTTGGAATTTAACATTATCTATGTAATTAAGATCATCAAAACCGTCTAAGGTATTAGATGGAATAACAGTATCGTCTTCGTAGTCTTCTATTTTAATAAAAGTGACTGTTTTATTTCTATTACCTTCTATTATTAGCTGTAAAAAACTGTGCTGATCAACTGGGCCGATTAGTCCAATAGGGGTTAGAGATTGTTTTGTACCATTAATATTTACTTTACCAAGACTCTCACCCCATAATTGAACATACCATTTATTAAAACCTTCTAGTGAGCTAGAGTAAGAAAAAAGTATATTGATATTAAATCTTTTTTTATTTTCAACTAAAAATCTTGCTTTTTCAAATATCTCAGTAAAGTATTCTTTTTTATTAAAAAATGAATCTTTTATTTCTTTTGCACCCTCTAATAGTTCTTGTATATTAACACCAATAATAGATAAGGGAACTAATCCTACATTTGAAAGTACTGAAAATCTTCCTCCTACATTTTTTGGGATGTCAAATGTTTTCATATGATTCTCTTCTGCGTATGCAGTTAATTTCGAATCACTTTCACTTATAATTACACAATTGTTTTTATCCATATTTATTAAAGATGCTAAATATTTAAAAATAGAAATAGTTTCAATTGTAGTACCTGATTTTGATATCGCTAAAAATAAGGTATCTTTCAAATTTAAGTTTTTAACTTTTGTTTTGATGTCAATAGGATCAGTAGATTCAAAAAAATGTAGCTTTTTATCATAATTATTACTTCTTTCTAAAAAAGAATAAATAGCATAAGTACCTAAAGTACTTCCTCCAATTCCTACAATAGCAATGTCTTTTTGTTTTACTGTTTTAGCAAAGGATAAAATTTCTGTTATATCTTGAATTGGAAGTGAATAATATCCTATATGTAAGAGTTCTTCTTCTATCTGTGAAAAAATAATATCATTAGATTTTATCTCATAGAAGTTTTTTGTATATTGCATATATAATATTCTTTTGTTAGGATTTTCATAATTATCAATTATTTCGGTGGTCATTCTAACTATATTTTCATTAATATTCGATTAAATACTTATGAGCATTTATATGAGATTTAATTATATCAAACAAATAACTAATAATAAAAGCCATACCATTTAATGGACTTTATACTAAATAATAATATGTATTCCTTAATATTATTTTTTATAAAATCATAGGAATATCAATATTCGTTTCTTTTTCTACATCAGATACTGATTCGAAGACTACTTCTATTGGGGCAGTTTCTTGATTCTCTTTATCTACGAATTTTGTTAGGGCTTTATGGAAGTCTAGTTTTACTGTTCCTATTGGTCCATTTCTTTGTTTTCCTATGATTATTTCTGCTTCTTCTATTGGTTTATCTATAAAGGTTGATTTATATTCTTCACCCTTATCTTTGGCTTCTTTTTCTTTTCTCATTTCATCTCTTTGTTTGTATACATCATCTCTGTATACAAACATGATAATATCGGCATCTTGTTCTATTGAACCTGACTCTCTAATATCTGACAGCATGGGTCTTTTATCTGGTCTATTTTCTAAACCCCTGTTTAGCTGAGAAAGTGCAATAATAGGTACTTTTATCTCACGTGCCAAGAGTTTTAGTCCCCTTGAGATTTCAGATACTTCAATATGTCTGTCTTTTCCACCTGTTCCTTGCATTAATTGAAGGTAATCAATAATGATTAAAGAAATATTATTTTCTTCTTTTTGTGCTAGTTTTCGCACTCTTGCTCGTAATTGATTAATATTTAGAGATCCACCATCATCTACAAAAAGTTTTTTGGTATTAAATTCGTCAAAAGCTTTTGATAGTGTGCTCCATTGTAAATCATCTAAATCACCTTTTCTTAGGTTTTGTAGAGGAATAGTAGTTTTAGCAGCTAGAAGTCTTAACATCAACTGTTCAGCAGGCATTTCAAGGGAGAAAAAAATTACACCTTTATTTGCTTCTACGTTTTTTAAAGCCATATTTAAAACAAGTGCTGTTTTTCCCATCGCCGGCCTAGCCGCGATTATGATCAAATCTCCTTCATTAAAACCTGTTGTTTTTTTATCAAGTTCAAAAAACCCAGTAGTTTGTCCAATTAGGTATTTATTTCCTAATTTTTTCATTCTGTGAATATAATCTAAGGTTTCAGCTGTAACATCAGCCATGTCTTTTAATTCTGAAGAGGCAGAATCTGTGGTGATTTTATAGAGCTCATTTTGAATGGTATTTACTGCTTCTGAGGCAAGAATATCATCTTCTATGGCTACTTTTTTGATTATTGTTGCAAGATTTGCCAGCTCTCTTTTAACTGCACCGTCTTTTATCTCTTTTACATAAGCAAGCGTATTAGTAATGGGATTGGCTGAGAGAATTTCAATTAAAATAGAATCATCTACATCTTTAGCATCAATTCTTTTTCTTATGAATTCTTCATCTATTGGCATATCAGCTGTATGCAATTGTTCCATTACATGAAATATCTTTTGATGAGCAGGAAGATAAAAATCTTTGTGTTTTATCAGACCTAAAACATCTTCGATTTCTTCTGGATTAAATAATATTGAGCTAAGAACTGCTCTTTCAATGTTTATACTGTATACGCTGTCCATTTTTTAATGATAGTTTTTATAGTGATGGTGATAGTGGGCAGTAGTGTATAGTGTTAGTGTCAAGTGGATAGGTTTGTCCCATTCACTATCACTATTCACCATCACAAGCTAACTATTCGCCATTACTAGGTTACTATTCTTCCTTTTTATTTTTTTTCTATTATTTTTATTAGCTTCTTTATAACAGCTATATATTTATCAGAATCATTTATATCGTCATGTATAATTGAATACCGTCCTTCTACTGCATAATCATTTAAATCTATTAAAATTTCTATTTCATCGAATAATACAATACCATTTGATTCACAGATATCAATAAGTTGTTCTAAATCATGAGATCGGGGAAACAGTATCTTTTTTCTGCATAATATTGATTTCAATAGTTTTTCTGCACTTTGTTGTAAATCAAAATATATCTTTTCAATATCAATTTCAATTTTATTTTCATTAAATGCTTTTAATAAATATATTGCAGAATTTAAATCAACAATTGCTTTATAAAAAAACATATCAGCACTTGATTTTATATCATTTTTATTTATTAATTTATCTTTCAAAAAGAACTATCCCCTTATGTCTCGCATCATAAAGTGCTGTATTTATCCAATTATCATCACTATGAGATAAAAAATATTCATTCGTTTCAAGTAAAATATCTTTAGAAATTTTTATATCTTTTAGAGCTTTTCTTATCTTTGATCTTTTACTTATTTTTGAATCAATACTGTTTTCAATAATACAAAGGTCTAAGTCACTATGCTCATCTGGATTCCCATATGCATAAGAACCAAATAATATAATTTTTTTTAAATTTAAAGGCTTTAGTTTATTAACAATATCAATTTTTAATTGCTCAATATTTAACATTATTCACCCTTTCTTTTTAATTGTAACAAAAAAATACTTTTTATTTAGTCGATAGGATTTTGTTATCCACTCATCATTTTTACTATACCCTATCCACTTTTCACCATCACTAACTACTAGCGTCGCTTTTAGCTGCTTCAATTTCTACTTCTTGCAAAAATCGTTCTAACAATTGATCTGTTGGTAATTTAGCTATTGTTTCGCCTTTTTTAATTATAAGACCAGAACCTTTTCCATATGCTATTGCTACATCGGCTGCTTTTGCTTCACCTAGGGCATTTACTACACATCCCATTACAGATAAGTTTAAAGGTGCTTTTATGTGTTTGGTTCTTTTCTCAACTTCGGCTACTGCCGTTACTAAGTCAGCTTCAATTCTTCCACATGTTGGACAAGAAATGATATTTACGCCTTCTTTAACTATTCCTGCATCTTTTAGAATTGCTCGCCCTACTTCTATTTCTTTCTCCAGCGCACCTGTCATAGAAATACGCAAAGTATCCCCTATTCCATCTAAAAGCAAAGAACCTAAAGCGATTGAAGATTTAATCGTTGAGTGAAATTCTGTTCCAGCTTCAGTAACCCCTAAGTGGAAAGGATAATGATTTTTAGGTCTTAATCCTTTATACGCTGCTACTGTTCTTTGAACATCGCTTGCTTTTAGAGAGACTTTAATATCTGTAAAGCCTAGATCTTCTAGGTATTTGATATTATAATCAGCCGAGGCAATCATACCTTCTGGAGTTTGACCGTATTTATTTTCAAATTGTTTTTCGAGTGAACCTGAGTTAACACCAATTCTAATGGGGAGGTTTCTTTGTTGGCAGGCTTTTACAATTTCTTTTACCCGCTCTTTATTTCCAATATTACCTGGATTAATTCGTATACAATCTACTACTTCCGCAGCAATTAGTGCAAACTTATAGTTAAAATGAATATCTGCAACAATAGGAAGTGAACTTTGTTCACAAATTTCTTTTAATGACAAAGCAGCTGCTTTATCAGGCACTGCTAATCTTACTATATCAGCACCTGCAAAATGCAGACGTTTGATTTGATCTAGAGTAGCTTGAACATCATCTGTTTTTGTAAATGTCATAGATTGTACTGAGATAGGAGCATCCCCACCAACAGCTACTGAACCTACAAATATTTTTTTGGTTTTATATCTTTTTATCATAAGGCATTTTATCTAAAAAGTATTAAGAAAAAGTGAATTTAGCAAAAATTAATTTAAATAATTTTTTATCCTCGTATAATCGTTAATTTTATGATTTTTAGCTATAATTCAAAAATATTGTAAAAAGGAAATACATTGCAAGACTTTTCTATTTTTGACATGGTAATCATAGGTATTACATTAGCTTTAGGGCTTAAGGGACTTTTTAAAGGTTTTATTAAAGAAGTATTTGGCCTTGTAGGCATTATTGGTGGTATTTATGTAGCATCTAGATTTTCTGATGTTGTAGGGGATTTAATTGCTCCTCTTTTAGCATTGGAAAGTAAAGCAACTATTACACTAATAGGTTTTGTTACGGCTTTAGTAGGCTTTTGGATTGTTGTTTATATCTTAGGAATGATTTTATCTAAAGTATTTGCAATGAGTGGGTTGGGTGTATTTGATAGATTATTGGGATTTGTTTTTGGATCTGCAAAAATATTTTTAATCTTTGCAGTAATAGCTCATGCTTTATACCAAATAGAGTCATTTAAAACATCAATTGATGAAAAAGCAACAAATTCATATGTAATTCCTTTTTTATTAAAAACAGGGTCATATATAGTTAAACTCGATACTAAAACAATTTCTTCTGGTCTTGAAAAAACAGTAGAAGTAATTATGCCTTCTAAGCAAAATGTTGCTGAGACTATAGAAGTTGCAAAAGAGACAATCACTGAAACAATTAATGAAACAAAAGAAATGATTCAAGAAAAAAGTGAAGCATTAATAAAAGAAACAACAGAAGAAAAAATTAAAGAAATGTTACCTACAAGTAATTAAAACATACTATTATTAAATAAAATAAGAAGATAAAAAGAGGACTAACAGTGTTTGAAAACAAATACATACAACAAAGAATAGAAAAAGCAGACAAATTAAGAGACTTAGGAATCAATCCTTATAGTAATGAATCAAACAGAGATACAAAAGTTGTTGATTTTCTTGAAAAGAATAAAGACGTAGCTGAACGTGAAGACAGAAGAGATGAAACAAGACAATTTTGTTTATCTGGACGAATTAAATTTTTTAGACTTATGGGAAAAGCAAGTTTTTTAAAAATTGAAGATGAATCTGGTTTATTACAAATTTATGTTTCAAGAGACAATCTTCCAGAAGATTTTTACAATACAATTTTCAAAAAAACCATTGAAGTTGGAGATATTATTGAAGTAAAGGGATATCCTTTTGTTACGAATAAAGGTGAGTTATCACTTCATGTTCATGGTCTTAGAATCTTAACAAAAGCGATTTCACCTCTTCCTGAAAAATACCATGGTTTAGCAGATAAAGAATTAAGATACAGACAAAGATATTTGGATTTAATTATGAATCCAGAAGTTAAAGAAACGTTTAAAACAAGATCAAAAGTAATCTCTTTAACTAGAAGATTTTTTGAAGACAAGGGATTTTTAGAAGTAGAAACTCCAATGATGCATCCAATTGCAGGTGGTGCTAATGCGAGACCTTTTGTTACCCATCACAATGCTTTAGGAATTGATAGGTATTTACGAATAGCACCTGAATTGTATTTAAAACGATTAATTGTTGGTGGTTTTGAAGCTGTATTTGAAATTAACAGATGTTTTAGAAATGAAGGAATGGATGCAACGCATAATCCTGAGTTTACATCTATTGAGTTTTATTGGGCTTATAAAACATATAAAGATTTAATAGTTTTAACCAAAGAATATTTTGAATATTTATTTGAGCACTTAAACTTACCAAAAGTACTTCCTTATGGAGATGTAGAAATTGATTTCTCAAAATTTACTGAAATTCCATTAATTCAATCATTAATTGATATTGGAAATGTTCCAGCTTCAATTGTTGAAGATAAAGAAAAAATCATTGCTTATTTAAAAGAAAATAAAGTAGATGTAAATGTAAATATGAATCTTGGACAATTACAAGGTGAATTATTTGATGAGTATGTAGAAGCTAAATTAATTAACCCTACTTTTATTACAGACTATCCTGTAGAGATTTCACCCCTTGCTAGAAGAAGTGATGAACAAACACATTTAACGCAACGCTTTGAGTTATTTATGGCTGGAAAAGAAATTGCAAATGCATTTTCTGAGTTAAATGATCCTTTAGATCAGTTAGCACGATTTCAAGCACAAGTTGCTGCAAAAGATGCAGGGGGAGATGATGAAGCTCATGAAATGGATGAAGATTATGTAAATGCTTTATCCTATGGTATGGCACCTACTGCTGGCCAAGGTATTGGAATTGATAGACTCGTAATGATGTTAACAAACCAACATTCAATCAGAGATGTTTTATTGTTTCCAGCAATGAAACCAACACATCATGAAATTGATTTACATTCAGACGAAGCTTAGTTCTTCGTCTAACATAATAATAATTTAATATAGTTGAGGATTTCACCCATGAGTTACATAACAAGCAAAACACTACAAGAAGCAGATGCAGAAGTATTTTCATTTATAGAAGATGAATTAGTAAGACAAACCAATCACTTAGAAATGATTGCAAGTGAAAACTTTACAAGCCCAGCAGTAATGCAAGCAATGGGTTCAGTATTTACTAATAAATACGCAGAAGGTTACCCATATAAAAGATATTATGGGGGTTGTGAAAATGCAGATAAAGTTGAGCAATTAGCTATTGATAGAGCTTGTGAAATTTTTAAATGTACGTATGCAAATGTTCAACCTCATTCAGGGTCTCAAGCAAATGGTGCTGTTTATGCTGCATTAATTAAAGCGGGTGATAAAATTCTTGGTATGGACTTGTCTCATGGAGGACATTTAACTCATGGTTCTAAACCTTCTTTTTCTGGTAAAAACTACTCTGCTTTTCATTATGGAGTTGAATTAGATGGAAGAATTAATTATGATAAAGTTTTAGAAATTGCAAAAATTGTACGTCCTAAAATTATTGTTTGTGGAGCTTCTGCTTATGCTAGAGAAATTGACTTCAAACGTTTTAGAGAAATTGCTGATGAAGTAGGTGCTATTTTATTTGCTGATATTGCTCATATTGCAGGACTAGTAGCAGCTGATTTACATGTAAGTCCTTTCCCTCATGCTCACGTAGTTACAACTACCACTCATAAGACTCTAAGAGGTCCAAGAGGTGGAATGATTATGACAAATGATGCAGACATTGCTAAAAAAATCAACTCTGCTATTTTCCCTGGATTACAAGGTGGACCACTTATTCATGTAATTGCTGGAAAAGCAGTAGCATTTGGTGAAATTCTTAAACCAGAATGGAAAGATTATGCACAACAAGTAATTAATAATACAAAAGTTATGGCAGAAGTATTTATGAAAAGAGGATATGATATAGTAAGTAATGGAAGTGATAATCACTTAATTTTAGTATCTTTTTTGAACAATGATTTTTCAGGAAAAGAAGCAGATGCTGCTTTAGGAAATGCTGGAATTACTGTTAATATGAATACAGTACCAGGTGAAACAAGATCTCCTTTTGTAACATCAGGAATAAGAGTAGGAAGCCCTGCTTTAACGGCACGTGGAATGAAAGAAAAAGAGTTTGATATTATTGCAAATTATATGTGTGATATTTTAGATGATATTTCAAATACTAAATTACAAGAAAAAATTAAAGAAGAAGTAAAAGTTCTTGCTTCTAATTTTGTTATTTATACTCAAAGTACCTACTAAAAATCTTTCTTAAATAAGCGTTTAGGCGCTTTTTTAGGAAGAGTAATCATAAATACTGCTCCATTCTTAGAATTTTTTACACCTAACTTAGCTTTCATGTGATCCTCTATAATTACCTTTGACATATACAAACCAAGGCCCATGCCATTATCTTTTGTAGAAAAATAAGGTTCAAATATTTTATTTAAATTTTCTTCTTTTATTCCTTTGGCATTATCTTCTATCTCTATAGAAATGTATTGTTGTTTTTCTTCAATAGTTAAAAAAATACTTGGTTTTTGAATATCTTCTTTTAATAACTGCTGTTTTGCATTATTTAAAATATTAAAAACAACTTGTGAGAATTCATTTTCATAAGAATGAATCTTTGTATTCCCTGTACTTTTTATAGTAAAGAGTATATTAGAATGAGAAAAAGAAGATTCAAATAAAGCATAGGTTTTTTCACATATTGCTTTAATTTCAAAATCATTTGTTTTTTTATTACTTTGAAAAAAATCTCTAAAATCATTAATAGTATTGGACATAAATTCTATTTGTCCTACTATTTCACACGATTTTTTATCAAAATATTCTTTATCTAACTTATCATGCTCAAAGGCAGTTTGAACATTCATATAGGCATAAGAGAGGTGGGTTAGAGGCTGTCTCCATTGATGGGCAATATTAGCAATCATTTCCCCCATTGAAGCCAATTTGTTTTGATGAATTAATAAACTCTCATTTTTCAAACGCTTTAACTCTGATTGTTTTAATTTATATGAAATGGCAAAAGCAAAAAACAATACATCAATAGGAAAAACAAGATGTATTAAATAAGTTTGATTAATATCAATTAAATCCATTTCTATAATTAATACAGAAATTAAAATTAAGACATGACCCAATAAATAAAAAATCGCCTCCTTACTTTTTTGCATTATTCGTAAAATCGAGGAAACAACAGTAATACTTAAAGCAATAATACTTACTTTACCTTCATCAAAATACACTTCTTTCCAAAATAACAGAAAAAATATATTTGCTATTCCAAACAAAATAAAGGTTTTTATTAAAAAATCCATTTTTGGAAGATGTTTTTTTGTGTTTAAAAACTCAACAGCAAAAAGACCAGAAGAAATTAGAATCAAATATACAAAAAACGTTTGAATATCAATAAAAAGAGATAAATTAACAAAGATATCAAGGGAAAAATATAAAGAAAGTAATAAACATAAAACTGCAAACTGCAAAAATGCATAATAAAGAAAATATTTTTTCTTATTATAGATATATAAAATCAGATTATAAAATAAAGCACAGAAAATTATTCCATATACAAAACCAAAAATTAATTTTTCATGGGGATATATATGTTCATATTCCCACAAAGAATAAATTTCAATATCAATAAGAGGATCAGGCTTATTAAAATGGATTATTAAAGTTTTATCTGAGTATTCATCAATACGAACATAAAAATTTTCTTCTTTTTTTGTATGATTAAAACTTATTTCATTTATCGTATTATTACTTGTAATTTTTAAATAATAAACTTTATCTTTTAGATATTCTTGATCAATTTTGATTTTTAAAGATTTAAGAGATTTTAGTTCTTCATCTTTTTCTACTGCAAAATTTTCATCTTTTAAATGTACAATTGATTTATATTCTTTATTATCAAAAGAATAATAAAGATTTTTAAACATCTCAGATCTAAAGGATTGGGCATAAATATTACTAAGTAAAAGAACAAAAAAAATAAAGAATTTATATCTAAGTATATTCATTAATTTGGTATCCAATACCCGATATATTTTTAACAGCTGCTTTTGATAATTTTCTTCTTAGTTCTTTTACTAATGAACGCATGGCATCTTCACTCATTAATCCTTGCCAAACAAACATATTTAATTCTTCATATTTAACAACTCTTTTATGATTTTTTACCAAAAGATCCAAAAACATTAGTTCTTTTTTTGTTAATAAAACTTGTATTTTTAAAAGAAATAAACTTTGGTTAAATAAATCATATACTAGATCTTTTTCAATTTCAAAAGATGATTTTTTGTCAAAAAGTTCATGCATACAAAGCTTTAACACAGGAAGTAAGCTTATTTGACTAACTGGTTTTTGTAAATATTTAATCAAACCTAATTCAACTGCTTCCATTAAATATTGGGTTTCAATAAAAGCAGTTATAATAATTATTTTTGTATCTTTATCTTCTTCTCTGATTTTTCGAATCATTTTTAAACCATTTAACTTAGGCATATTAATATCAGTAATTATGATATCTGGTTTATGTTTTTTATATAATTCAAGCCCTTCATATCCATCTTTAGCAGCATATACACTTTTACAATAAAAGGACAAAAATTCAACTGCATTATTAAGTATCTCTTTTTCATCATCAATGTATAAAATACTGCTTATTTTAAGTTTCTCAATCATATTTAATATTAGTAAAAGAAAATGTGTAAATTATGGGAAAAACAAAAATATTTGTATATTTTTTTAACGTACTAAAACTAATCATTTATTTCCTTTTTATTTTTATGATTTTAACATAGTCTTATATAAAGAACTTTATTTGACTATGTTATTAATCTTAAATTTAATATTAGTCTATTTATTTTATATTTTATAAAGAAATTACAAATTTCCACTTAAATGTATTGATAATTAATATCAATAATGATACAATTTCAACTAATTTAAGGAGTACAAATGAAAAATTTGATTTTAAAATCATTATTAGTAGGTAGTTTATTGGCAAGCAGTGCATTTGGATATGAAGCATCAAGTGTAAAAGTAAATGTAATGGCTTACAAAACAAAAGCAAAATCTGGTGTTGCTATAACATTTGATAAAGTAAGTTTGAGTATCAAGAAAAATACTGATTTCGCAAAATTTATCACTTCAGCAGAAGTAAGTATTGATGTTAATTCAATAAATTCAAAAATGAAATTTAGAGACAACAACATTAAAGCTACTTTATTTAAAATTGCTAATATTAGTGAAGTTAAAGCTAAGGTTCTTAAAGTAACGGGAAATGATAAAACAGGTACGCTGGATGTAGAAGTTTCTATGAATAATGTAAAAAAAATAATTCCTATGAAATATACAGTTAGTTCTGGAACATTAAAAGCAGATGGTGTATTAGATATACTTGATTTTGCTATGAGCAAATCTTATGCGGCTTTTGCAGCTAAGTGTAAAGGTTTTCATGGTGGAAAATCATTTTCAGACGTAGCACTTTCTTTCTCACTTCCCTTTACAAAATAAATATTAAAAAAGAGATTTTCTCTTTTTTAATATTTTAGAGTTTTAATACTCCACTCACTCTTTTTACAGAATCAGCTTTTGATAATGACAATCTTACAATAGAATCTTCTAATGCTTTTAAATTATGTAATACGGAGGCTTCTAAAGATACAATATCTCCTTTAATTAAAGTATAACTTTCATCCTTAACTCCAAATTCTATTGTACCTTCAAAGATTTCAACAGTAATAGGATAAGACGTTTTATGATCTTTCATAATTTGCCCTTGGGTAAATACGATGCGTATTTCTTTTGAAGCGTCACTTTCAAACATAGAAGTAATTTGAACTTTAGTATTACTGTATTCAATATTTTCATAGATATTAAATTTATTCATTTTTTATCCTTTTTTAATTATAACACTATACTAAAAAAATTTACTTGATAAAAATCAAGTTATCAACCTATGTACATGAAAAGAATTTTAATAAAGACTATACTACAAAAAAAACAAGGAAGATAGTATGAACAAAACATTTCAAGAAGCTATGGATTTTAGACACGCGTGTAAATCTTTTCAAGAAGAAAAAGAGATTTCTAAAGAAAATATGGATTTTATTTTAAATGCAGCAAGACTTTCACCCTCCTCTTATGGTTTAGAATTTACAAAATATCTCTTAATTAAAAATAAAGATCTTAAAGAAAAAATAAAAAATCTAGCTATGGGCCAAGAACAAGTAAGCATTAATTCTTCTTTATTAGTTGTACTTGTAGCCATTGAAGACAGTAAAATAAGTTCTCCCACACCAAAAGATCGTTTTAATAGATTAGAAGTAAACAAAGAAATAAAATCTATGTTTTTAGACTATTATCATTCTTATGTAAAAGAACACTTAAATAACGATGAACAAATTTTAGCTTGGACTTCAAAACAAGCTTATTTAGCAGTAGGAAATATTATGACAGCCGCAGCCACAAAAGGAATTGATTCTTGCGCAATAGAGGGTTTTAATAAAAAAGAAGTAGAAAAACTGTTAAATCTTGATACAAAAAAATATCAAGTTGCTCTTCTTTTACCCTTAGGATATAGAAAAAATGAACAAAGAGAAAGTTTGCGTTTGCCTCTTTCTGAATTAGTGCAATATATAGATTAAAATATATTAATAATTACTATTGTTTTCTTCTAAAAATCAATAAAAAACTTCTGTATAAAAGAAATTCTTTGCTATAATTCCATAAAATAATACAGAAGATAAAAAGCAATATTTTCGTATTTGATATTACATTCAAGGAATTATTATGGCAAAAATTGGAATATTAGTAGCAAGTTCAAACAATAATGTTAAATTAGCAAAAAAAATAGAAGAAATTGCACTTGCAGATAATTGCGAAGTTGAATTTATTAATTTAGTTGATTTACGTTTACCATTATACTCAACAATAGAAGAAGAAGAAAATGGTATTCCACAAACAGCCAAAGATTTAGCAGCTACAATTTTAGCGCTAAAAGCTTTTATTGTTGTAGCACCTGAATATAATGGTGTTATGCCAGCTGTTTTAAACAATGCAATGGCATGGACATCACGTGCAACTGATTCATGGAGAGATGCATTTGAAGAAAAAGTTTTAGCACTTGCTACTCACAGTGGAGGTGGAGGATCTAAAGTTCTTCAAGCAATGAGAATTCAATTTCAACACTTAGGTGCAAATGTATTAGCAAGAGAAATTCTTACTACTTACGAAAAACCTTTAAATGAAGACTCTGTTAAAAATATCGTAGCACAAATAAAGAAACTAGCATAAACCAAGGCTTAGCCTAGGTTTATTTCTTAAACTTTGTTTTAATAATAGAAGCATACGTTTTTACACTCATTCCCATATAAAGCCTAAATGCTTTATCTAAAACCCTTCTTGGCACATTCACCAATAACAATACACTTTCAATATCATACGTACCTTTATTTACTTCAAGATAATCAACAAGATTTAAAATACTAAAAGGTGTTTTTATAACTTCGAATTTATTCAATAATACCTCATCTATTGTTTTATTATAAGATTCAATGTTTATATCTAGAAGATCAAAATCTTCACCTGTATTTTTAGAAAACCCTATGTTATTTTCATCAATATAGGAAGGAAAAAAGTAAGCAAGTTTTGCTGCTTTAAATTCAAGAAGAGTGAAATTTATCTCTGATTTTAATATCATTTGAATTTTTTGTAGTGAAGAAAAAAGAATAATACTTTCATTCTTTTTTAATACTAAGGTATTCTCTTTTATTGAAAAAACAATATCATCTTCATGATTAATTATAATAAAGCAGACATCATACGTAAAAAAGTCTATGTTTCTAGTGTCTGCTAAACTGGCTTCGTATTTTGTATAAGGTTCTAGGTATTTTTTTAGTTTTTTATGCGTTTTGTATTCACTTATATTAAAAGCATGCTCTTTTTGTAAAACTAACATTGTTTTTTTGAAGCGGGTGCTAAATTTAATAAATAGACTTCTACTTGTTGCATACAAATATCAAATTCATAAGAAGAAGCACTTTGTTTAGAAAGTAATAATGCACCTTGAAGACTTGATATTATAAATAATGCCGTGCTTTTCACATCAATATTAGAGATTTCTTTGGCATCACAGGCTTTTTGAAGTATTCCTTCAAATAGTTTTTGCATATTACTTAAGGCTTCTTTTAATAAACAAAGAAAATCTTCATCCCCACTTGAACACTGTTGCAATAAATTTCCTAAAGGACAGCCCTTAGTAAAATCATGTTTTTTAGTATCTTGTAGCATTGAAATTAGAAAAGCAAGGTAATCTTTTTTGCAAGTGGATAAACTTAGCCAATATTTTTCACTTCTAGCTTTTAGTTTTTCTTCAATCATCACTAAAGCCATCTCTTTTTTAGAAGAAAAATAATGGTACATAGAGCCTTTTTTAGCTTCTGCTTTTTTAAGTATGCGAGATAAAGAGGCAGCATGATAACCATATTCATGTATTTCATGAAAAGTAGCCTCAAGTAGTCTTTCTCTTATATCACTCATATTAAACCTTATTATTTATTTTGTGCAATTATATCTAAGATAGTTTTAGGTTCCATTCTTTTTGTATAATCTTCATCAACAAATGCAAATATTACCTCAGCTTTTTTATTTAAAACAAAAGTAGCAGGCATTGGTAATTCAAAAGAATCATCTTGATTTAAACCTTGAATGTCAATACCAAATTTAGCATAAATTGGTTTTAATGCATCCGCTAGAACAAACACTAATCCAAACTCTTTTGCAATTTTATTCTTTTCATCACTTAATACTTCAAAACTTAATTCATTTTTTTCTTTTGTGCTTAAAGAAGCATCAGCTGTTTGAGGAGAAACAGCAATAAGTGCAGTATTTAATTGCGATAATTGTGGAACAATACTCTGTAAAGCTTTTAATTCTAAATTACAATACGGGCACCATACACCTCTGTAAAAATTAACGACTACAAAATCATTATTTGATAAAACATCACTTAAGTTAATGTTTTCACCTAAGGCATTTGGGAGAGTAAAAGATTTCATTACTTCGCCTACTTTTAAAGCATCTTTACTGATGTTTACGTCTTCTAACTCTTTTGTTGCATTCAACATAATTTTTCTTAATTCAACAGGTACTTTTCCTACAAATGCTTCTTTATAAGCATCTATTTCTTTTTGTAAATTTGACATATTATTCCTTTACCAACTGGTTGGTTTTAAAGATTATATACTTTTTTTTAATCTGTGTCAAGTTAACAAATTATTTAGAGAAAAAAAGAGGAGAAAAGATCAAAACAATAAAGCAGCGTTTTCTGCTTTATTGTTTTTTAAAGTGTTTAATAAAATTTAATAACAACCTTAGGCCTGAACCACTTGCTCCAGGTGAGTGATAAGCCCAAGGCACTTCACTGTAAGCAGGTCCAGCCATATCCAGATGCAACCATTTCTTTTTATTTCTTTTTTTAATAAATTTATCTAAAAATAAAGCAGCTGTTATAGCTCCACCGGCTGGACTAGAACCTGTATTTGATACATCCGCAATACCGCTGTTTATTAGTTTTTCTAAGAAGGTATTAAAAGGAAGAGTTCCTATTAATTCTCCACTTTTATTAGAAGCTTTTTGCATTTTGTTTTTTAATGATGAACTATGAGCCATTACCCCTGTTGTATATACGCCAAGTGCAATTTTACAAGCCCCAGTTAGTGTTGCAATATTAATCAAACAATCAATATCTTTTATTTCATCTTGTGCATAACATAAACAATCTGCTAGTACCAATCGTCCTTCCGCATCTGTATTTCTTACTTCAATACTTACCTTGTTTTTAGCATACAAAACATCCCCTGGTTTAAAAGCATCGCCTCCAATCATATTCTCAACTGCACCAATAATTCCATGTACCTCATAAGGATAGTTAAGCTCTCTTAAGGCACCAAGGATTCCTAAAACAGTAATTCCACCTGTTTTATCTCTTTTCATAGTAAGCATTCCAAGAGTGGGTTTTAAAGACAAACCTCCACAATCATAAGTAAGACCTTTTCCAACTAATACAATTTTTCCTAAAGATTTATCTTTTGGAACATAATGTAAATGAATCAATTGGCTTTCATGTCTGGAAGCTCGTCCTACTGCTAACATTACATTCATATTCATTTTTTCTAAATCTTTTTCACCATAAATCTTACACTCTAAATTATACTCTTTTGCTATTTTACGTGCGTCTTCACTCATAGTTATAGGTGCATAATCTTCTGCTGTTGTATTATTTAACTCTCTTACAAAATTCACATTCTTGCAAATAATAAGTGTTTCTCTAAGTTCTTTTTCTAAACTAATTAACTCTTTTTTTGAATTTTTAATATCAATATAAATAGCCAATTTTGTTTTTTTGTTTTCACTTTTATATTTTGTAAAAGAATAATTTCCTAAAACAAGACCTTCAATTAAAGAAGATAATTTAAGTTCTTTTTGGGGCGTACATAAAGAGAATACAAGCTTTTTAAAACCTTCACTTGTAAGTTTTCGTAAAACCTTACAAAGCGTTATTTTTACGCTTTCTTGTTTTAAAGAATCGCATAGAATATAGTATTTATTTTTTTCTACTAATAAAATACTTTTATTTTCTTTTGAAAAATTAAGTTCTTTTAAAAAAGTTTGTTCTTCTTTACTTAAGTCGGATATTTTTCTTAATAATACTACTTCAAGCGCTTTTTTAATATTTTTTTCTTTTGAATTAAATAATGTTATTTTCATGTCTCTATTTCTTTAAATTGTTTATAAATTCTAATATCAATCTTACCCCTGCTCCCGTTGCACCATAAGAATTGTATCCCCAAGGACTTTCAGCATAAGAAGGTCCTGCTATATCTAAATGCAACCATTTATTCTTATTTTCTTGTTTTATAAACCTGTCTAAAAATAAGGCTGCTAAAATAGATGCACCCCCTGCACTTCCCGTTGAATTTGAAATATCTGCAATTTTTGAATTAATAATAGGTTTTAAATAAGAATTAAAAGGCAGTTCGGCTACTAATTCTCCAGAGTTAAAAGAAGCTTTTTTCATCTTATTTTTTAATTTATCACTGTGTCCCATTATTCCTGTGCTGTATGTTCCTAAAGCAGTAATACAAGCCCCTGTTAAGGTAGCAACATCAAAAATATAATCAATGTCTTTTATTTCATCTTGGGCATAACATAAACAATCGGCTAAAACTAAGCGTCCTTCAGCATCTGTATTTCTTACTTCAATACTTACTTTATTTTTAGCATATAACACATCCCCTGGTTTAAATGCATCGCCTCCTATCATATTCTCAACTGCTCCAATAATTCCATGTACCTCATAAGGATAATTGAGTTCTCGTAAAGAATTCATAACACCTAATACAGCACTTCCTCCACCTTTATCTAGTTTCATATTAATCATTCCAGAGGTAGGTTTTAAAGAAAGACCTCCTGAATCATACGTAAGTCCTTTTCCTACAAGAATAACTTTTCCCAAAGCTTTTGTTTTTGGTTTGTAGTGTAAATGAATTAATTTACTCTCATGCCTAGAAGCACGACCTACTGCTAACATAGTATGCATATTGTTTTTTTGTAAATAATCTTCTCCATAAATTTTACACGTTAAATCATTTTCTTTTGCTATTTTTTTAGCATCTTCACTCATAGTTTCGGGAGTATAATCTTCGGCTGTTGTATTTACAATATCTCTAACCATATTAACACTAGAAGTAATTATTCTTGTATTCTTAAATTCTAATTCCAAGCTTTTAAGCTCTTTTTTTGAAGCTTTAATATCAATAAAAATATTTGTTTTGAACTTAGTTTTTTTTGCTTTATATCTTTCATAAACATAATTCCCAAGAATTAAACCTTCGCAAATATCTTTAATAGCTAATTCTTTGTTTTCTTGTACTATAGCAATTTTAAGGCTTTTAAATTTGTATTGTTTTAACTCTCTAATTGTATTAGAAAGCAAGACTTTAAGTTCTTCACCTTTAAATGCCGTACAATGTACATAGAGTTTTTTTGAAGCTAAGTGCAAAAACGTTTTTTTAGATGTTTTTGTAAAATCAATGCTTTTTAAAACTTTTTTATCTTTTTTATCAACTTTTTTTAGGTTTTTAATTAAAACTATTTCTATATTTTCTTCTATATTTTCTTTGTTAGTGTTTATTAATTTAATATTCATTTTTGTCCTTAATTATCATTTGGAAATATTATATCACTATAAAGTAATTTAAACCTACATGCTAAATAAAATAAAGAAATTACTATTTCCTTCTTTCATTATCTAATATATTTTTAGCTAAAATATACAAAATAAAAAGGTTAAGAATGATATTAACAATAAATGGAAAAGAACAAGAAATAAAAGAAGGTTTAAACTTAGAAGAAATCATGATTCACTTAAAAATGCAAGATAAAGTAATGGCAGCAGCAATTAATATGGAAATTGTAAAAAAAGAGCAGTGGAATAGTTTAAAACCTGAACACAATGATAAATTAGAGTTACTACAATTTGTAGGCGGGGGATAATGAGTAGAGAAAAAGGAAATTTAGCAGAACAAAAAGCCTGCACTTATCTTATTTCTCAAAACTATGAAATCCTTGAAAAAAACTTTTATGCAAAAAAACTGGGTGAAATCGACATCATTGCAAAAAAAGACTCTGTTTATCACTTTTGTGAAGTTAAATCAGGAAAGTCTTATGAACAAGCAGTTAATAATCTAAGTTTAAATAAAATTCACAAAATAAAACAAAGCACCTTATATTATTTACAAAAAAACAAATTAAATGTATCCTTTTGTATTGATGCACTTATAGTAGTAGAAAATGAAATCACTTTTTTAGAGAATATTACTCTATAAAGAAAGGCCTAATGCCCTTCTTAAAAACTGTCCCAGTCATCATCACTGTCATTGGATGCAATCACTTCAACTGCGTTCTTATTTTTTGAAATAGGTCTTGCTTTTGAAGTATCTTTACTAAGCTCAGGAACTAAAGCACTTTTATTTTTACGTGTAATTTTTGCTTTAACACTGTCTTTACCTTCAAACTCTTTTCCATTCGCATCATCTACAATGCTTTTTGCGACACTATTGGTTTCTTCCGCAATTAGTTTTGTTTCAGATGCAGTAGATGCATTTTGTTGTGTTTGTTTGTCTAATAAAGCAACGGCATCATTAATTTGATTAATAGCAGATTTTTGTTCTACTGAACTTACTAATACTTCTTCGATTAATGTCGTTGTATTATCAATATTTTCATTAATAGAAGTGTATCCATCAATCATTAAAGACGATATTTTTTTACCATTGTTTGCTTTTATGGTTGCATTTTCAACCAAAGCTTTAATTTCATTTGCAGCTTCGGCTGATCTCGACGCTAAATTTCTTACTTCTTGCGCAACAACTGCAAATCCTTTTCCAGCTTCACCAGCTGTTGCTGCTTCAACAGCTGCATTAAGAGATAAAATATTAGTTTGAAATGCAATTTGATCAATTACACTTATGGCTTCTGAAATGGCAGTTACCTGCTCATTGATTTCATCCATAGACTGCGTTGTTTCGTTGGCTAATTTTTGACCTTCAGAAACTGCTTTGCTTAAATCTTTTCCATTAGCACTCATTTTTCCTACATTAATAGAACTATTAACAACTGTGCTTGTTACTTCTTCCAAAGCTGCTGCTGTTTCTTCCAAAGATGCGGCAGCTTCATTTGATGCGGTATTTAATACATTTACATTGTCTAATAAATTATTGGCATTGACTTCTAAACTCAAACCTGTTTCTTTATTTTGAACCAACATAGTAGTAATAGATTTTCCTAAATTATTAATACCATCAATTAATTTTCCAAGATCTGCAGTGATTCCAACCTTATCTACTTTTTTTAAATAATTGTAATTGGAATAAGAATCCAAAACACCTAAAATATTTGAGATATTGTTTTCTAGTTTTACCAACATAGAGTTTATTAAATCTTTTAATTCATTAAGCCCATCGTTACTAGAAGTGCTATTAATACGATTCGATAAATCTCCCGTATTTACAGCATTAATAACATCAGAGGCATCTTTGATTAAAGATTTTTCATCTTCAATGCCTTGTTTGATTTTAATAATATTTTCATTCACTAAAACAGACATCTCTCCTATTTCATCTTGTGATCTAACTTGTAATTCTTTGGCATCAGTACTTTCTTTATTTAGATATTTGAAAAACTCTAAGATACCTTCTTGAAATTGTTTTAAGGGTTTACTTAAAACAGAATTTAATACAAATAAAATTATTAATACAAAAACAATAATAATGACCAAAGAAATGAGCATAATTAAATTTCTAACTTCTTTTGCTGGTTCTAAAGCTTCTTCTTCATCAATTTCTGCAATGATGGCCCATTTCGCCTGTCCATAAACATCAATAATATTATAAGCACTTAAAACAGAGATTCCTCTATAATCTTTAATCACTTGTTTTTCTACATTGTCATCGGTTTTTTGAAGTGCTGCTATGGTTGCCTCTGTTTTTATTTCCCAAACACCAATAGTAGAACCAAGTTCTTGCACAACATCATCTTTTATATCTTTTACAAAACGTGAATTACTTCTCATTTTATAATCACTTCCAATTAAATATACTTCACCACTTAATCCTAAACCAGAAGCTTTATATTTTCCATTAAAACCCATGATTGCATTAATGTTATCCACAGGCATTTGAAAAACTAAAATCCCTTTTGTTTGTCCATCTATTATTATAGGACTTGCAATAAAAGAAGCGGCCGCATTATAAGAAGGCTCATAGGGTGCAAAATCTTCAAATGCAAGCTCTCCTTTTTTAAGACTTAAGGCTTTTTTATATACTTTTGCTAAACCCGTATTCTTATAAACACCATGTTTTAGATTGGTGGCATAATCTTTTTCTTTAAAATCTGTGTAAATAAGATTTCCTTTTAAATCCACCATAAAAATATCATATAAGCCAAATTCATTTAAATAAGCATCAAAAGAAGAGTGATATTTTTTATGCACTCTCATATAAGAAGAATCATATGTTGCATTAAATTCTAATTTATTCTTTTCACCTAATGCAGAACTATTATTGCTAATAAAAATATATTGTAAAAACAATGCATTGTTTGAGCTGGGTAAATAAGACTCAATATTCTTTTTTTGATCAGAATCAGGTACTTTATAATTAACTGAATCCAAATAATTCTTCTGAAAATCCAATTTCAGATGTCTTTTTACCTCTTGGGCATCCAGCTGTACTTCATTCTCTATGGCATAAAAGCCTTTTTCAAAACCGACATATGCTTCTTTTGTAAGCTGCGAATTTGCCATTGAAACCAATAAACCTTTTAAAGACTGTAAATAATTAACAATTTCATTTTTCTTTGCAGCTTCAACACTTGAAAGTTTATTAAATTCCGCTTCTTTAAGTGCTATTGTTGACTGACTTACTGAGATTACAATAATAGCGGTACCCAATAACAATAAAGATAATACAGATACTAAGGCCAGTTTGGCTCTTATTGTCATAGTTTTAAACATTGTATGTCCTTTTTAATAATATATTTTTATATTTTATATATAAGTAATTTTAATCTAAAAATTATAATAAAAGTATTAAGTTTTTGTTATTTTTTTATATTTATAACAAAGTCACTTATTAAGTTCAAATAGACAATTATTTAGTAATTTAAATTTAGTTAATAAGAATAAGTATCATTAAAAAAAGTATTTTTCTTAAAAAATAAAATATTTAAAAAATAACTACCTATCGCTTTTAATATGGTTTTAAAAACAAATAATAATATTTATAATTAATTTACTGCCTGAAAAAGTCATGCTTATGTTTCAATTAATAATTAAAAATAAACTTATAAATATTAAAAATTATAATTATTTATAAAATTATAAAATATCCTTATTAAATTACTTGGGATTAACAAGAAAAGTATATTTTTCTTTACTTTTTTATTATTTATGCTTTTATAGCTAAATAAATACTCTTTATGTTAATCAAAAAATACTTGTAAATTTAATAAAGAATTGACTATAATTCACTACTAACAAGAGGAGACTTTTTGTATTCAAAAGAGTTACATGCAATCAAAAAAGCCAATCGCTTTAGACAAAGAACCATTCATAATCAAGATTTAATTGATCTTGCATCCAATGATTATTTGGGATTAGCGCGCAATAAAGATTTACTTCATAATGCCTATATAAAACTTTCAAAACTTGATTCTCATTCACCTAAAGCTTCAATGCTTGTAAATGGCTACAGTCTTATACATCACGAATTTGAACAAAACCTGATAAAAGTCAACCATTTTGAAGAGGCAATAATAATAGGCTCTGGATTTTTGGCAAATCTATCGATGTTTGATGCACTTATACGAAAAAGCGATGTTTTATTTATTGATGAAGAATATCATGCAAGTGGCATGTTTGCAATACAGCACTTGAAAAAAGAACAAGTTCTTATTTTTAAACACAATGATGCTGATCATTTAGATACTTTACTTAAAGAAACAAAAGTAAAAGGCAGAAGAATAATTGCTATTGAAGGCGTATATTCTATGCACGGGGATTTAGCCAATAAAGATATTTTTTCTTTAGCAAATGAATACTCTTCTTTATTAATTGTTGATGAAGCCCATTCTTCTGGTGTATTGGGAGATAACTTATTTGGTATTTTTGATTATTATAATATTAAAGTTGAAAAAAATCACATTAAAATGGGAACACTGGGAAAATCATATGCTTCTTATGGCGCGTATATTTTGGCCTCATCACATATTATTTCATTCTTACAAAACAGAGCCAAAGCTATGATTTACACAACTGCACCTTCTTTATTTGATACTGCTTTAGGAAATGAAGCATTAAACTATATCATTAAAAACAAAGAGACAATAAGAGAAAAAATTGAAAAGAATTTAAATATTATTGAAAAAACTTTGGGAATAAAGTCCAAAAGTTTGATAATTCCTATTATAATAAATGATAATAAAAAAGTTATTGAAATTCAAAACATGCTGAAAGACAAAGGTTTTTTAGTGGGTGCAATAAGGCAACCCACTGTAAAAAAAGCCATTATACGACTTATAGCAAAAATTGATATAAGTGAACATGACTTACAAGAAGTTTGTAATTTACTAAAAGGATATATAAATGAATAAAATACTATTACTGCTTGGCTTTTGTTTGGCTCCTATTTTTGCAGATGCAATCAATGCAAAAAAATGTGAAACGCTTAAATTATCTAACTTTACTACCTTAGTTTCTTGTGATAAAATTGATTATATTATTGAATATTATGAACCAAGAAGAGACGATGAAGACAGCATAAAAAAAATTACGCTGATAACTGTTAATGATAAAAAAACAATCAAAATAGTGAGTAAATAATGCCAATTAGAGATTTAATAAAAGGAAACAAAATATTCAGAAAAGACCGTTTTCCTAATTTTAAAAAAGATATGGATGAAACAATCAAACACGGACAAAAACCTGAAGTTTTATTTATTTCTTGTTGTGATTCTCGTGTTACTCCTGATTTAATGTTAAATACCAGACCAGGAGATATGTTTATATTAAGAAATGTAGGAAACTTTGTACCACAATATAAACACGATGAAGACTACCATGGTTCTGCTGCTGCTATTGAATATGCTGTTTCTGTTTTAGGCGTAAAAAACATTATTGTTTGTGGACATTCACATTGTGGGGCCTGTGAAAGTTTGTACAAAGACATACCAAATACAAAAGAATTAGCGCACGTTAAAACCTGGTTAAAACTGGGAGAAGAAGCAAAAGCGATAACACTTAAAAATGCGAACTTTAATACAAAAGAAGAAATGTACAGAGAAACAGAAAAAAATTCAATCAAATATCAATTAAAAAATCTTTTGACCTACCCAGCAGTACAGGAAAAAGTAAAAAATAAAGAACTTATTATTCATGGTTGGTATTATACACTTGAAGATGGAACAATATCTTATTATGATGAAAAAGCAAATAATTTTTTTCCTTTGGAAGATTTATTAGTATGATAAAAACAAGAAAAATCCCAAAAACTACTGTCATTTTAATATCAGTAATTATTACAATATCTTTGGCATTAATGTATGTCGTTTCTATTAGCAAAGAATTGAAAATAAAAGAATATTTGGCACTTTTAAGTTATGAAAATGTAGCAAATATAACTGTATATAACAAAAGTGAAGTAAAAAATGAGAATACTAAGCGAAAAGGACATTTATTTAAGATAAAATTCACCAACTTAAATAATAACACACAATGTAGGGGCTTGATTTTTGTATACAAAAAAAATCAATTACCTACTAAAGATATAGACTGTAAGTAGGAAAATATGAGTATATTAGAAAAATTAGATAAAAATGAACGATTGTCATATGAAGATGCAATACAACTTTATGATTTAGACCTTTTTACTTTAGGCAAATATGCCAATAAAATAAGAGTAGCAAAACACAAGAAAAAAACCTATTTTAATATCAATAGGCATATAAATCCAACCAATGTTTGTAAAGATGTATGCCATTTTTGTGCCTATTCTTCAAGTAGAAAAAATCCTTTGCAATATACTATGACTCATGATGAAATTCTCGATGTTGTAAAAAACTCTAGTAAAAATGGAATTAAAGAAGTACATATTGTATCTGCTCATAATCCAAAAACAGGTTTACAATGGTATATGGATGTTTTTAAAAAGATTAAAAAAGCCTATCCTTTAATTCATGTTAAAGCTTTAACCGCAGCAGAAGTTCATTTTTTGAGCACTGAATATAATCTAACTTATAAAGAATTAATTGCCATGATGAAAGATCATGGTATTGATTCAATGCCAGGTGGTGGAGCTGAAATTTTTGATGAAAAAGTAAGGAAAAGAATTTGTGGAGGAAAGGTTACTTCTGCACAATGGTTAGAAATACATAAGTTATGGCATGAAGCAGGCAAAAAAAGTAATGCAACCATGTTATTTGGCCATATAGAGACACGTGAACATAGAATTGATCATATGATGAGATTAAGAGACCTTCAAGACATTACAGGTGGTTTCAATGCTTTTATTCCCCTTGTTTATCAAACAGAAAATAATTTCTTAAAAGTTAAAAAAGCTCTAAGCGGGCAAGAAATATTAAAAACCTACTGTATCTCAAGAATTGTTTTAGATAACTTCTCAAATATAAAAGCATACTGGGCTACATCAACTGTAAAACTTGCTTTAATCGCGCAAGAGTTTGGAGCAAATGACTTAGATGGAACCATTGAGAAAGAATCCATTCAAAGTGCGGCAGGAGCTTCAAGTGCTTATGGGATTGAAGTGAAGAACTTTGTGGATTTAATTAAAAACTCTGGTTTTATTCCAGTGGAGAGAGATTCAATTTACAATGAATTAAAAGTCTGGTAAGTTTATTTGGCTTTTTTATTTTGATGAAACTGAAGTAAAAAATCCACTTCAATTTCATCCTCTTCATTCACATTCAACTTCAAAGGATAAGAGATATTTATAGAATACACTTCTTCATTCAAGTTGTCAATTAAATTAAATAATTCGATAGGTTGAGAAATCTTTAAACTTAGTGAATAGTTATAACTAACAATATTTGAGCTAAAGGTATTTAAATACTCTATTTTAGTATCTTCTGGAAAGATATTTTTAATTTGATTAGTAACTCTTTTTTCCAACAAAAATTCATCTTGTATATACTTAGGCAAAACAAGTAGAGCTCGGTTTTTTGAAAACTTTTTTCCCTTATTTTGAATAATAGCTTGTTTTACAATAGCATCTGTATTGCTGTATTCAATACTGCTTCTTTTATAGTATTTCAAAAATCTGTTTTGCATTAATTTAGAATACGTTGTATTGTCTAAAACATCAATTAATATAAAAGAATTCATTTCATCAAGACTTAGTTTTTTTAAGACCATATTATAAGGAATAATATCAAAGTGTCTTAAAAGAACTTTTTTTATTTCTGTATTTTTAATAATATGATTGGGCAAAATGAGTTCTTCATTTAAAGAATGTGCTTGTTTTATTAGTTCTTTATTCATATTCGCTTCTTTATATCTGTCATAAGAAATATAAGCCAAAGCCATTATTATAGTAAACAAAGCCACGCTTACAAAAGCTTTAAAAAAACTTTTCTTTTTTACTTTTACTTTGGAGTAGGATTTATTTGAAGAGCCGTGACTAAGTTCATACAGTGACTCAGTAATGGAAATACTGTGATAATTTATTTCCATTAAAAGTTCATCTTCAAAGTTTTTAATTTGTGAAATATCTAATTGTTTTTGATTATATAAAATCGTAATTTGATCTATAAAAGAAACATTTTTTTTAGAATAATATTCTTTTACTGCTTCTTTAATTAAATTGTTAAGTTCAAAATAATATATTTCATCATAAAGTTTTTGTCCTACTTGTTCATTTTCATAAAAAGAAGATGTTTTAATATCATCAAAAGAGGATATTTTTACAATTTTATAAAAAACAATATCGTTTTTATAATTTACAATTAAAATATAAGCATGATAATTAACGATTAAAACACTTAAAGAGTTGGGTTTAGGGTTTTGTTCATTGTGTAAATTTAAGATATGAAAAGGAGAAAAAGTATAATCAAAACCAATTTTTTTGTAATAATGTTCAAATTCAAATAAACTGTCTTTTTTCATTAATAAATTGTATTCTTCATTGAGTTTTACACAATAAGTATCATTTTTATTATAACTATTTTTAGCCCTAATAATACGTTCATTTATGTTAATAATGATTGAGCTTGTATAGGTTTCAAAAACTTCTTCTTTTAAAGTATCTACTTTGAAAATAATATCTTTACTTAAAAAATTATCTTGTAATAAAAAAGATGCTTGATTGGCTGAAATTATTTGTTTGTTTTTGATTTTTTTGTAATTAATTTTTAATTGTTTGTCTTGTTTAATAATATTGATAAATTGTGATTCTTTACTAAACATAACAAAACCTTAAGTCATAGAATTTATTAAAAGTTTTTCTCTTACAAGCTGTTTTGCTTCTTCCGTGCTCAAATCATCAAAACTGCATGCCTCTTGAATATAAAAATCTATTTTACCAAAAGGTTTTGGAATAACAAATTTATCCCAAGAATTAAACTGCCAAAATTTTGTAGTTTTCACATTACAGAAAAAAACTTTACACTTTGTTTTTTGTGCAATGGCAACTACTCCATCCGCAACACTATGGCGTGGACCTTTTGGACCATCTGGTGTAATGGCAACATCATTTCCTGCTTTAAGTTCTTTTATTGCACCAATAAGTGCTTTTACACCACCTCTAGTACTAGAACCTCTTAAAGAATGAATTCCCAAATACTCACTCATTCTACTTACTATTTCTCCATCTTTATGCTCAGAAATCATTGCAGAAACTTTATTTTTTTTTCTAAAATATTTATAATTAAAAGATTGCATAATAAGTTCTCCATGCCAAAAAACAATGACACAAGCTTCCTTGTCAAAATTGTTTTTTGGATGGTGAAAGGTTTTTTTAGAAGTTAAATAAACAAAACGAACAAATAATTGAAGGATAAAAGGTAAAATATTAATCTGCAAATATTTTTTGAATGTTTTCATTATTTAATAACTTCACCTTTTAATGCCGTTCGTGTAGATGAAATGATTTTTACATTTACAAATTTTCCTAAAAGTTCATCACTACCTTCTGCAAATACAAGTAAAGAATTATCACTAAGCCCAGCAACTTCACCATTTGATTTTAGATCTTCGAAAAATACTTCCATAGTTTTACCAACATTTTTAGCTAATAATTCGCTTTGATGTTCTTTATGTAAATCTATAAGTTCAGTTAGCCTAGCACCTGCTAGTTTATCTTCAATTTCTATATCTTTGAATGCAAGGGCAGCTGTATTTGGTCTTGGGGAATATTTGAAGTTAAAAATTTGATCAAATTTAACTTGCTTTACTACATCCATTGTATCTAAGAAATCTTCATGTGTTTCGCCTGGAAAAGCAACAATAATATCTGTTGTAATTCGCAGTTCAGGCACAGCATCTTTTAATTTTTTAGCCCGATTTAAAAACCATTCTTTGGTATAACCACGTTTCATAGCTTTTAAAATACTCGTTGATCCACTTTGAAGTGGCATGTGAATACATTTAGAAATTTTAGGGTTTTTTACAAACTCATCTAAAAATTCATCTCCCATATGTAAAGGATGAGGAGAAGTAAATCGTATTCTTCTTAATTTATCAATTTTAGAAATTTCTTGTAAAAGTTTGGTAAAAGTACTCTTAGGACGTCCGTCTGAAAAACGTCTTCCATAAGAATTTACATTTTGTCCCAATAACATTACTTCAACAGCACCATTATCAACATCACGCTGTATTTGAGTTACAAGCATTTCAATAGGAATAGAAATCTCTTCACCTCTGGTTGCTGGAACAATACAATAGGTACATTTTTTATCACAACCAATAGAGATATTCACAGCCGTTCGGTATTTAGATGTTTTTAAGGATGCAAAGTCATAGGTTGATTCATCATGATTAATGTCAATTTCAACTGCACCTTTAATATCAACCACATCTTTTATTTTTGATATATTTCGTGCACCTACAACAAAATCAACATAAGGAGCACGTTTCATAATATCTTTTCCAAGATGTGAAGCCGTACATCCACATACACCAATTTTTGCGCCTGGTTTTTTCTTAACATTAAACTGTCCAATTTCAGAAAACAGTTTTTGCACTGGTTTTTCTCTTACAGAACAAGTATTAATGATAATTAAATCTGCTTCTTCCATAATATCTGTTGTCACATAATTTTTATGCTTTTCTAATTCTGCAATTATATGCTGTGAATCAGTGTCATTCATCTGACAACCCAATGTTTGTATAAATAATTTTTTGTTTTGCGTTTTACTCACTGTATGCCCTATTTATATTGTATGAACCTCATAAAGGTACTCTTCGTCTGCTAATCCATACTTTACTTCTCTAAAATATACATTTAATTCTTCTTTTTCTAAAGCATCGACTAATGCCATCATGTCTTTGTGCGAATTGTCTCTATCAAAATATAACATTTGATGAGTATTTTCTTTTAAAAGTTCTTGAATTTTCTCAAACTTTATTTTTTTCGGTTTTTCTTTTAATTCAACTCTTGCAACTAATAGTTCCATCTAAATAACCTTTTGTTTTTTTGTAATAATCTTGGATTATATCCAAAATATGCTTTTTTTTATATAAAAGATATAAGGTGTTCTCTTAAGCTTATAATGTGAATATTAATTCTTTACTATATTAGAGAGAAAATTATAGATAAAATATGTAATTTTAAATCTTTTTGTAGTCTATTAATTTTTATAAAAGTTCTTTTTGATATAATATCTATCTACATTAAACTCAAGAATCAAAAAATAAACAGTTCAATGTTAATTACAAAGGGAAACAATGGATAAAATTATAGATATTTTAGACTCTATTGCATATGAAAAAGGTCTTAAAATTGAAGACGTTGAAAATGCATTAAAAGAGGCATTAATAAAAACAGCTGAAAAAATGGTTGATCATACATTAAAGTTTGACGCCGAAATTGATAAAGAAAATAAAAAACTGAACTTATTTCAAAAAGTAGAAGTTATTGATGAAGATGACAAAAGACTACTTGCAAATGCAGTTGATGAATGGGATAAACCTTTAAATATTGATAACTACATGATAATTGATGAAGCAAAAGAAATTGACGCGGATTTAGAAATCGGTGATTTCATTAATTATGATTTAGAATTTGAAAACATGGGGCGAAATGCTGCAAGTATTTTATACAATAACTTTGAATACAGACTGCAACGTTTTATTGAAGTTAATTTATTAGCTAAGTACCAAGATAAAGTCGGAAAAATCATTAATGGTACAGTAACCAGAATTGATCGTGAAGAAAATACTTATGTTGAAATTGGTGAAGTTAGAGGAATGCTTTCTCGTAAAAACAGAATTAAAGGAGAATCTTTTAAAATTGGAGATACTTTAAAGTCTGTTGTAAAAATAGTAACTATTACTAAAGAAAATGGTTTGGTAGTTGAGCTTTCACGTACTTCTCCTAAATTTTTAGAAGGCCTATTAGCGCTGGAAGTTCCAGAATTAAAAGACAAAAGAATTGCTATTGAAGCAAGTGCTAGAATTCCAGGAGCAAGAGCTAAAATTGCTTTATCTACTTATGATGCTCAAATTGATCCAATTGGTTCAGTTGTTGGTGTTAAAGGGGTAAGAATTATGGCAGTATCTGCTCAATTAAATGGAGAGAACATAGATTGTGTTGAATTTTCTGATACACCTGAAATGTTTATTTCAAGAGCTTTATCTCCTGCAATTATTTCTTCTGTTAAAATTGAACCTTCAAAAAGTATAGATGAAAGACCAAAAGCAATCGTTACTATTCCAAGTGATCAAAAATCAAAAGCAATTGGACGTGCTGGTTTAAATATTAGATTGGCTTCTATGCTTACACGACATACAATTGAATTAGTAGAAACAGATGCTATTGGAATTCAAGACTCTGGTAATTCTTCTAAAAATGAAGTAAAAACAAAAGATACTACTTCTTTAGAAGCGCTGTTTAAATAATGGAAAAAATACATTTTTTTGATTCTTTAAAAAAACAAAAGGTTCTTTTTGAACCTATTTGTGACAATGAAGTAAAAATCTATGTATGTGGGCCTACTGTTTATGATGATTCACACTTAGGCCATGCAAAATCTGCTGTTACTTTTGATTTATTGCACAGAGTATTAAAAAGTAATGGTTATTCTGTAAATATGACCAAAAACTTTACTGATATTGATGATAAAATCATAAAAAAAATGCACACTACTAATCAAAGTTTAGAGACAATCACCCACTTTTATATTAATGAATACAAGAATGATATGAAAACATTAAACAATCTTGAAAATACCCATGAGCCAAAAGCTACTGATAATATTGAAGCAATGATTGAAATGATTAACAATTTAATGCAAAAAGACATTGCTTATAAAATAAGTGATGGTATTTATTTTGACACTTCAAAAGATAAAGAATATGGTTCTTTATCAAAAAGAGCCAGTGATGAAAATTCACTTGCACGTGTTAAGATTAATGAAGAGAAAAGAAATCAAAGTGATTTTGCTTTATGGAAATTTG
This sequence comes from Campylobacteraceae bacterium, assembly GCA_013215945.1. Classification (NCBI taxonomy): domain Bacteria; kingdom Pseudomonadati; phylum Campylobacterota; class Epsilonproteobacteria; order Campylobacterales; family Campylobacteraceae; species Campylobacteraceae bacterium. The sequence continues at coordinate 45,021 of JABSOM010000003.1, read as the reverse complement.
CCAAAGAAGTGGATGTATCTTATGAAGCTCCTTTTGGTCTAGGGCGACCTGGATGGCATATTGAGTGTTCTGCAATGATAAAAAAACATCTTGCGTATAAAAATGAAGCTTACCAAATTGATATTCATGGAGGAGGTGCTGATTTACTTTTTCCTCACCATGAAAATGAAGCGGCGCAAACGAGATGTTCTAGTAATACAAGCCTTGCTAAATATTGGATGCACAATGGTTTTATTACAGTAAATGGTGAAAAGATGTCTAAATCTTTAGGCAATTCTTTTTTCTTAAAAGATATTCTAAAATCCTATTCAGGAGAAGTAATACGATTTTATTTATTTACCTCACATTACAGAGCAGATTTTAATTTCTCTGAAGAAGATTTACTAGCTTCTAAAAAACGTCTTGATAAAATCTATAGACTTAAAAAAAGAGTGTATGGGATGCAAAGTTCAAAAGTAAATAAAACGTTTAAAGATGATATGCTAAATGCTTTAAATGATGATTTAAATACCTCAAAAGCTTTGGCTGTTATTGACGAACTTTTAACTGTATCTAATGATAAATTAGATGCGAATCCTAAAGATAAAAATCTGAAAAAAGAACTGCAAGCAAATTTTGAGTTCATAAGTGAAATTCTAGGTTTTGCGCATAATGATCCCTATTCTTATTTTCAATTTGGAATTAATGAAGAAACATTGTTAAAAATAGAAACTTTAATAGAAAAAAGAAGCGAAGCCAAAAAAGAGAAAAACTTTGAACTCTCAGACCAAATCAGAGATGAATTAAAATTGATGGACATATCTATAATGGACACACCTTCTGGTGTTGTTTGGGAAAAACTTTAAATAAAAAGGGTTTATTTTTATAAATCCTTTTTTTATATCTATACTTAATACATTTTATTAGAAGGATCTTTTATTCTTACCCTTGTTATTAGCGATATCTTTGGAAATACTCCTGCACTTGTAAAATTATGTGACAATATTAAAAACCCTTATATAATTATTGACCCTTATGAAAAGGAATTTATGAATTTTTCTAGTGATGAAAATGCTTATGAATATTTTAGCCATAATATTGGATTAGAAGAATATATCAAAATTGTAAAAGATAGGATTAGCCAAATAAATGAAGAATTTGAAGTACTTAGTTTTAGTATGGGAGGATCCGCTATTTGGGTTTTAAGTGAAATACTTTTTAATAAAAATATTACAAGAGCTGTATGTTTTTATTCTTCTCAAATTAGACACTATCCCAATATTAAACCTTTGTTTAAAATGACCTTAGTTTTTCCAAAATACGAAGAGCATTTTTGCATTGAAGAGCTAAAGAATCAAATACAAGATACAAAAAATGTATCTATAGTCCAAAGTAAGTATTTACATGGATTTATGAATAAGTATTCAAAAAATTATGATGAAGAAGGCTACCAAGAATACCTGAAAAAGTATTTTTTGTAATTTATTCTAAAGAGGAAGATAATAAGTCCTTGTTTCTTATTTTGATAAAAAGTAGAAAAAAAACACCCCTGAGAATGAATCTACACTTTTATATTTAAGAGCTCATACAAAGTGACCTTTGCGCTTTTTTTTCTTCTTTTATTGAAAAGAAGAAACAAGAAAGCAACTGACGAAATGATAAAGCCCTTCGGGTTCCTAAATATTTTTATTTGTTAGCTATGATATAAAACTCTCTACAATGTGCTAAAGAGCACATTTCTGACGCTCACACAGTTTTCACCTTTTTCCGTTAAAAAATAAAAAGATTTAGCTTTCACAAAGTCAGGGGAAGAGCCTTATGAAAGATTGTTTACTTACACAATGTTCTTTATTCTTCTATCTTTAAAAAGAAGAAATTATTATTAGTAATCGTGGAGAGTGGTTCTGACTTTGTTGAAGCCGAGCGTTTATTTTGTATTTCGGAAAAAACTGAGGACTGTATGACCGTTAAGAAAGGTGCTTTAATGCACGTTTTAGGGAGTTCCGCAAGTTAGAAATACAAAATGATAAGTGAGGGGAGCTGCAAGCCTTCAACAACCGTCAGTTGCTTCTTTGTTTCTTTCTTGCAATCAAGAAAGAAAAAGAACGAATGCGCTAGCTTTCACGAGCTCTTAAATATAAATAATAATTTAATATTATGACATCAACTGTGCCAGATTTTATGTATGGAGTGATAAGCTAAATTCATACTCTTTTTTGTAAACTATATTATAAAGAGTTTAATAAGTCTTTTTTCTCATCTTTTGATAAAAAACAAATATCAAAAGCATTTTGTTTTAAAGTAAGAATATCTTTGTCATCTAAACCAACAATACTTTGTGCTATTTCAAATTCATGTTTAATCTCTATACCTTCAACCGCTGGATCATCTGTATTTAAACATACCTTTAAACCTTTGTTTAAAAATGTTTTAATAGGATGGTTTTTAATACTATCAATAGTTCCCGTTTGATAATTTGACGTAATACAGGATTCAATGGCTATATTTTTCTCTAACATATAATCCATAAGAGCTTCATCACTAGCACAAGCTACGCCATGACCTATTCGTGTAGCTTTTAACTCATCTATTGCTTGATACATACTTTGCACACCTCCAGCTTCTCCTGCATGAACAGTGATATGCAAACCGGCCTCTTGTACTTGTTTAAAATGTTCTACAAATAGAGAGCCAGGGAAATTATATTCATCCCCTGCTAAATCAATAGCAGTGATATTATTCTTAAAAGCTAAAAGTGCATCTAATTCAAGCTGACACTTCTTTACTCCAAAAGTACGACTCAAAATTCCAATAAGTTTAATTTTAATTTTAAAATCTTTTAAACCTACTTGAATACCATCAATAATCGCTTCCACTACATCTTGAACATCCAAGTTATGATTCATTGCCATATAATAAGGAGAGAACCTTAGTTCTGCATAGTTTAACCCTGCATTAAACGCGTCTTCCACATTTTCATAAGCAATTTGTTTTACATCATCTAACGAAGATAAAACAGCAACTCCCCAATCAAGTTTTTTCAAAAATGCCATTAAATCAGCTTCTTGGTTTTGTATTTGTACATAAGGTATAAAATCTTCTAAAGTACTTGTGGGCAGTTTAATATTGTTTTTTTGTGCCAGTTGCCAAATTGTTTTTGGTCTAATATTTCCATCTAAGTGTCTGTGTAAATCCATTAAAGGAAGGGGGGTATTTTTCATTGTATTTCTTTTTGTTAAGTATAACGTAATTAGCTAATGTTAGAAAGGAAGCAGATATTTCTACTTCCTTAAGAAATCTATTTCGTATCTGCTTTGAAGCTTTTAATAGAATGTAAATCTTTTGGTAAAATCATTACTTCTTCATTATTGGCTTTTTTATGTTCTACATATTTTACAAAACTAAGGGCATAATCTAAATAAGTATCTACTCCCTTACCTCTTTTATCTTGTACTGTTTTAAAAGTAGTATATCCATCTTTTCCACCTGCGGTATATGAGTTTGTAACAATGGTATACATTTTATCTTTTATTAATTCTCCCCAAATTTGAGTTTTTCTATTAAGAATTTCTAAATTTGAAACAGTATTATTAATATCTTTACTCATATCAACATCATATTTTAAGGCATAAGAGTATGGGAATGATCCCGTTGATCCTCCTGTTTTAACATTTGCGATAGCATCCTCTAATACTTGTTTAATCTCACTACCTGTCATTTGAATTTCAAACAAAGTATTTGAAAAAGGTAAAAGAGAATATGCATCTCCCATAGAAATATCACCTTTCATAATAGGTGTTCTTACCCCTCCTGCATTTTGAATACAAGCATCGGCTAATTTACTTAAATCATAAAAAGATTTAGCAACAATTGCTGCAATATCACTTCCTAAAGGAAGAGTATTTCTTTTATCATACGTATCCCCTGGAATTCTACTATGACCTATTTCTTCACCAGCACTACCAATAACAATAGTTTTTTTCTCATTTACCTTGTCTTCATATTCTTTTACAATTTTTAAGGCTTCTTTGTTCTCTTCTACAATATCAATGTTTGAAGCGGCCGTAAGAATCTTTAAGATTTTTGTTTTTTCATCTTCACTTACTTCTACTTTTTTACCGTCTTTGTTTTTTCTTTTAAAAACATCTCCCGCTAGAATTTTAGGCTGTCCTGTACAATATAAAACATCCCCAGCTTTATCAAATACAACATCTAAATCTCCTAATAAGTGAGCATATTCCCAAGCTTGAACCACACACACTTGTTTATTATCTTTTGACGTAACAAGAGTAGGATAATCATTTGAAGTGCTTTTTAAGCCAAGATTTGAAAAATCACCTAAGAGTGAATGAGAGTCTCCCCCTACTATAATATCAACGCCACTTAAAGCTGCTGCCATTTTTAAATCATTTTTGTATCCTTGATGGGATAAAACAATAATTTTATTAATACCCAAGGCTTTTAATTCATTAATATATTTTTGAGCTGTTTTTGTTTCGTCTGAAAATTTAATCTCATCACTGGGGTTAGAAGATTTAATTGTTTTGCCAACTATATCAATTCCAATAATTCCAATTTTTTCTTTTCCCACTGTTTTAATAACATAAGGAGACCATTTTCCTTCAAGTATATTTCCTTTATCAGGAACAACATTAGCAGCAAGCATTGTAATATCATCGTCTAATAAATCAAGAAAATCAGCCAGTGCTTTATCTCCATCATCAAATTCATGATTTCCTAAAGCATAAGCATCCCATGAAATTAAATTTAAAGCTTTTGCATCTGCTTTTCCTTTAAACAAAGAATAAAACAATGTTCCTTGAAAAGTATCTCCTGCATTTAATATTAAAGAGTTTGGTTTTTTAGCTTTTAATTTTTTTAACTGGTTTACCATTCTTGCATATCCACCAATTTGCATATAGGTTTTAACCCCATCTACTTTTAATTTCATTCGTTCACTTGATATATGTGAGTGAATATCATTTACGTGAAATACAGAGAGTTTAAAGGCTTCAGCATTATTTGCACTAACAACACTGGCACCTAAAATCAAACTTAACATTATCTTTGAATACATATTTTTCATCTTCATTCCTAAGTATTTATAAAAGTTTAAGAGAATATCTCATATATCTCTTGGACATTTGGTTTTACACTTCCAATTTTAATAGCTGCTAAAACTCTTTGTTTCGCTTCAAGATAAGCATTTTCATCTTTTGCATGAATTATTAGAAGTACAGAATCTTTTTCCACAATTTCTCCTAAAGCAATAACATTTTCTAATCCTACACTGTGATCAATCATATCACTTGAACGAATTCTTCCTCCACCTAAACCAACAACACTCATTCCAAGTGCTATAGTATCAATTGCTGCAATTATTCCTGCTTTTGGCGCATACACCGCTTTAACAAAATTGGCTTTTTGTAAATATTTATCGGGATTATCACAAAAATCAACAGGTCCACCCAAAGCATGAGTCATTTTTGCAAAGATTTCTAAAGCATGACCTGAAGATAAAACTTTTTCTAATTTACCTCGCGCTTCTTTTTCATCTTTTGCAAGCTTTGAATTAATAAGAGCATGTGTACATAGAACCATAGTAACTTCATGCAAACGGGGATTTTTATTCGTATTTTTTAAATAAGCAACAGCTTCTTTAACTTCTAGGGCATTTCCTGCATTGTAAGCCAAACACTGATTCATATCTGTTAAAATTGAGACGGTTTTTACCCCTGCCTTATTGGCAATTTGCGATATGCTTTGAGCAAGTTCTTTTGAGAGCTCATAAGTAGGCATAAATGCACCACTTCCAACTTTTACATCCATCACAAGTGTATCTAAACCTTCAGCAAGTTTTTTTGCCAAAATAGATGCACTAATCATGGGTACACTTTCAACCGTAGCAGTAACATCTCTAATTGAATAAATTCTTTTATCCGCAGGCGCAAGTGAGCTTGTTTGTCCAATAATAGCAACACCAATATCTTTTACAATATTTTTAAATAAAGAATCTTTTGGAAGAACATTATAATTGGGAATACTTTCTAATTTATCTAAGGTACCACCTGTATGACCAAGTCCACGTCCTGAAATCATTGGAACATAAGCGCCACAAGCAGCAAGTAAGGGGCCAAGCATTAGTGATACAACATCACCTACTCCACCTGTTGAGTGTTTATCAACAATGGGACCATTTAAATCCCATGTCAATGTATTTCCAGAATTTTTCATAGCAAGAGTCAGATTTGTTTTCTCATCCAAATTCATGCCGTTAAAATAAACAGCCATAGCAAAAGCACTTATATGTTCATTTGCTACACTGCCATCGCTTACACCTTTAATAAATTCATTGATTTCATCTTTAGACAAAAGCAAATTATCACGTTTCTTTTTAATAAACTCTTGAGGTATAAACATTTATTTTCCTTATCCTATAAAAATCCCTGCAATTGATGCACTCATTAAGTTAGATAGTGTTCCACCCAATACTGCAATAAGTCCAAATTTAGCAATTTCTTGTCTTCTTTCTGGTATTAAAGCTCCAAGGCCACCTAATAAAATAGCAATAGAAGCAATATTTGCAAAACCACATAAAGCAAAACTTAAAATAGCAATTGTTTTAGATGATAATTCAACCATACCACTTTCTGCTATATTAGCAGGGAAATACCGAATCAAATCCCCATAAGCAACAAATTCATTAATCATAACTTTTTGACCTAAAATTCCACCAGCTATTGAAGCTTCTTCCCAAGGAACACCAATCAACCAAGCAACAGGTGCTAATAAATAACCAAAAATAGATGTTAAAGATAAAACAGGAAGACTTGTTCCTAATACAGAATTAATTCCTTCTCCAATTAAACCTAAAAATCCATTCAATAATGCAATTAAAGCAATAACAGCGATAAGCATAGCTGCAATATTAATAGCTAAAGTCATACCATTGGATGAACCTTCAGCAGCTGCATCTAGAATATTTACATTCTTTGATTTCATATCAAGATCTGTTGGCTCATGAGGTATTTGGGTTTCAGGAACTAAGATTTTAGCAAATAATAATCCACCAGGTGCTGCCATAAAAGAAGCTGCAATTAAGTACTCCATAGGAACACCCATTTGTGCATACCCAGCTAAAACGGCCCCAGCTACAGATGCAAGACCCCCAACCATTACGGCAAAGAGTTCAGAAGGTGTCATTTTAAGTAAATAAGGTTTAACCAATAAGGGAGCTTCTGTTTGTCCTACAAAAATATTTGCAGCAGCTGCCATAGATTCGGTTTTTGATGTACCTAATAGTTTTTGCAAAGCCCCACCAATAGTTTTGATAAAAATTTGCATAATTCCTAAATAATACAAAACAGAAATAAAAGCTGCAAAAAAGATTACAAATGCCAAAACATTAACCGCAAAAATAAAGCCCAGTTTAAATGTAGCTAAGGGTCCAAGTACAAATACAATACCGTCATTTGCAAAAGATAAAACCCAGTTTACCCCATTTGACATTACTTGTAATACACCTTTTCCAAAGGGCAATAATAATACAAATGCCCCAATTGATAGTTGCAAAGCAAATGCACCTATTACTGTTCTTTTATTAATTGCACCTCTGTTTTTTGAAAATAAAAACGCAACCAATAGTAAAAATACGATTCCTAATATTCCAATCATAAAATAACTCCTTAATGTTTATATATTAAAGCAAATAAAAGATACAAAATATAAATTAACACTCTTTTTTCCAAGCACTAATTCAAGTTTTCTATTTTATTCTACTTTAAAGATTTTCTGGCCCAAATGAGTAGCTTAGAAGTTCATCTAACTTAAAACTTTTTTGGTGCCCTTTGTTACTATGGCAAATATGTATTAGTGTATCTTTATCACAAAACTCTCGTATACGTTGTCTACAAGCCCCACAAGGTGTAACAAGCAAGTCTGATTTTCCAACAACTACTATATCTTTAATAAGTCTTCCCCCATTAACAATCATGTTTCCAATGGCTTGTTCCTCGGCACAAGAGCCAGAGGGGTAAGCAGCATTTTCTACATTACAACCAATGTGAATATTATTATTTTCATCAAGAATAGCAGAGCCAACATTGAACTTACTATAAGGTGCATAAGCATTTTTATAAGCAAGAATTGCTTTTTGAATAAGTGTGTCTAATTGTTTATTTTCCATAAATAAAATATTAGCCGAACTTGCTTAACTTAAGCTTTGATTTTATATCTAAATACTATACTACGCCTTTAGATTAAAAGGAAATACATGAAAAATTTATCACAATACATTGACCATACATTACTCGCACCAAGCGCCACTGTATCGGATATAGAGACTTTGTGCCAAGAGGCAAAAGAATATAATTTTTTTAGTGTTTGCATCAATTCTTCTTATGTTAAAGAAGCTTCAATTTTTTTAGAAAATTCTGCTGTAAAAGTTTGTACTGTAGTTGGTTTTCCTCTAGGAGCTTGTACTAAAGAGACAAAAGCATATGAAGCAAAAACAGCCATCAAAAATGGTGCGCAAGAAATAGATATGGTAATTAATATTGGTTTTTTAAAAGCAAAAGAATATAATAAAGTAAAAGAAGATATTGCCCTGGTTCAAGAAGCTTGTAAAGGTCTTACTTTAAAAGTAATTTTTGAAACAGCATTAATCACAAAAGATGAATTAAAAAAAGTTTCATTAATATGTAAAGACTTAGGCGTTACTTTTATTAAAACCTCTACAGGTTTTTCAACAAGAGGCGCAAGTATTGAAGATATACAAATTATGAAAGAATGTGTTCAAGATGAAGTACTCATAAAAGCATCTGGGGGAATTAGAGATTATGACAAAGCCCTAGCAATGATTGAAGCTGGTGCATCAAGATTAGGTGTTAGTGCTGGAATTGCTATTGTAAATGGCTCAAAAGATAATGGGAAAGAGTATTAAATGAAACGTGTTATTTGGTTAGTAATGGACTCTTTTGGTATTGGAAATGCCAAGGATGCTAACGCTTTTGGAGATGAAGGATCGGATACATTTGGTCATATTGCAAATGAATTTACTTTAGATATTCCTAATTTAACCTCTTTGGGTTTATTAAAAGCCTACGAAACAAACAATAATAAAACACTTAAATTAAAAAATACCAACAAAGAAGTAAAACATTGTTTTTATGGAGCCGCACAAGAATTATCAATTGGAAAAGATACTTTATCGGGACATTGGGAAATGGCAGGGGTTCTAATTGATTTTGAAATGCAATTTTATCCAAAAACTGTTCCTGCTTTTTCTGCCGAACTTATGAATGAAATCATAGAGAAAGGTAATATTAAAGGCATGTTAGCAAACAGACATGCAAGTGGAATTGAAGTTATTGATACTTTTGCTCTTGAACATGTTAAAAGCAATAAACCTATCTTTTATACCAGTGCTGATTCTGTTATTCAAATAGCAGCCCACGAAGAAAGTTTTGGGTTAGATAATCTTTATGCCTTGTGTGAAATTGTAAGAAAAATTACCAATTCACATGGTATTGGAAGAGTAATTGCAAGGCCATTTACTGGAAATGAAAAAGAAGGTTTTAAAAGAACTAAAAACAGAAAAGATTATTCTTTAAGACCCAGTGGAAAATCGGTTCTTGAAACTGCTGTTCTTAATAATAAAGAAGTAATTGGCATTGGAAAAATATATGATATCTTTTGTGGGCATGGAATTTCTAAAAAAGCTTTAGCTTATGGTTTAGAAGGTTTGGCAGATGAAACACTAAAACAAATGAAAAACTTAAAAAAAGACGGTATTATTTATACTAATTTTGTTGATTTTGATATGGAATGGGGGCATAGACGAGATACAAAAGGATATGCTTCTGGTTTAGAGTATTTTGATACAAGACTTAAAGAAATAATTGAAGCCCTAGAAGAAGAAGATTTATTAATAATTACAGCCGATCATGGTTGTGATCCTACCTTTAAAGGAACAGACCATACAAGGGAAAATGTACCTGTATTTGGAATGTTAAAAAGCAAAAACCTTCAAAATATTGGTATTAGAAGTACTTTTGCAGATATGAGTACTAGTATTGCTCAACACTTAAATATTAAAGCCACTCCTTTAGGTAAATCTTTTTTATAAAATAAAGACATAAATTTATGTCTTTATTTATTTTTTATAAAGACTCTAAAGCAACCTTAATCATATCATTAAACGTTGTTTGTCGCTCTTTTGCAGATGTCGCTTCTTTTGTAACTAAATGATCTGAGATACTTAATAAACAAGCAGCTTGTTTACCTGTAGCTTTTGCATTAACAAATAATCCAGTAGATTCCATCTCAACACATTTAGCACCCGTATCTTTAATAGTATCTTCTAAAGACCTGCTTGAATAAAACACATCAGATGAATGTGTTCTTGTTTTATGCAAAGTAATATTTAATGTTTGGGCACTTGTTTCTAGTTTTTCATTTATTTTTTCACTTGGGTAAGCTAAATGACTTGCTTCATTAAGCACTAATTTAGAAAAAGTATCCGAATCACTATAAGCTTCAGTAACTAAAACAACATCATAAAGCTTCAAATCTTCGCTATAAGCTCCAGCAGATCCGATTCGAATAATAGTATCAACATCATAAAATTTAAATAATTCGTATGAATAAATACCAATTGAGGGCACTCCCATTCCAGAACCACAAACAGAAACTCTTTTTCCATTATAGTTTCCTGTATACATCAACATATTTCTTATTGTATTAACTTCTTTTACATCACTTAAAAAAGTGTCTGCTATATATTTTGCTCTTAATGGATCACCAGGCATTAAAACCGTTTTTGCAAACTCATCTTTATTTGCTTGTATATGTGGTGTCATTTTATATCCTTAATTTCTTTTGTAAAGCGTACAATACTCAAAATCCACTTATGAAAGGATTAATAAAAAAATAGCTTTTGAGAAGTATAGGCATAAAAAAAGGGAAGAACAGATGTTCTTCCCTTTTTAGAATCTTCTTATTCTAGTATCTAGAGTAAGCAGCTTCTGTAACGTTTTGAGTGTTAACAATATATGGAACAAGTGCCATATGTCTAGCTCTTTTGATTGCAGTTTCAACCATTTCTTGTGCATTTTTAGAGTTTCCAGTAAGTCTTCTAGGCATAATTTTACCTCTTTCACTCATTGAAATCTTTAATAAATCAGTGTTTTTATAATCAATGAAAGTAATTTTCATCTCAGTATATTTACAATATTTTCTTCCGTATTTTCTTTTTTCAGCCATTTAAATTTCCTATCCTAAAAAGGTATTTCATCTTCATCAATGTTAATTTCTGGAATTCTTTGCTCTGGCGCTTGAGGCTTAGCATAAGAATTTCCACCGCTTTGTTGTTGCCCATAATTATTTTGAGAAGGAGCATTGTATTGATTTTGTTGCTGTTGTTGAGGAGCTTGATTGTAACCTTGATTACCACCTTGCTCTCCTAATGCAGCTGAATCAGCTTTAGAATCTAACATAGTCATGTTATCCACTCGTAAAGAGTGTTTACTTCGATTAGACCCATCTTGTGCTGTCCATTGTTCAAGAACCAAACGTCCTTCTAATAAAACTTTTGAACCTTTTCGTATATATTGATTCGCAACTTCAGCAGTTCGACCAAAAATATTAAAATCTAAGAAACAAGATTCCTCTTTTTTTTGTCCATCTTGAGTTTTATAACTGTGTGAAGTAGCAATTGAGCTTTTAGCAACTGCTGCCCCTGATGGCAAATATCTTAGTTCAATATCTCTGGTTAATCTTCCAACCATAATTGTTTTGTTATACATACTTAAGTCCTAGTTTAAAAATTATTTAGCAGCTTTTTTAAGAGCAACTTCACACATATTATTATATGCACCCATTTCTCTGTTATTTTCATATTTAATGAAAATAAAACGAATGATATTTTCATTGATTCTGTAATTTCTTTCTAACTCTAAAATAGCTTCAGTAGGTGCTTTAAAATATGCAATATAATAATGCCCTCTTTTATGTTTGTCTATTTCGTATGCTAAAGGTCTTGAACCCATATCATCACAAGCAACAATCTCACCACCATTTTTCTCAATGTTAGTTTTCACTAACTCAATTTGTGCTACAGTTTCTTCATCAGAAAGTGTAGGCTTCACAATAAACATAGTTTCGTAATGTCTAATTCTTGACATTTAATCTCCTCGTAGTATTAGCCGATATCTATAAAAACATCAGCAAGGTTTAGATAAGTGGTGATTTTAGCGAAATAAAACTGAAAACTTTCTAAGAGAAGCTTGTAAATACAAATTTGGCTCTTTAACTTTAGAAGATTTAAACTCTAATTCCAGGTTTAATAAAAAATCAAACATCTCTAAGTACTGCTCTGGCTTGATTCTAATAGCAAGTTTGCTTTTTTTCTCCCAAATGTTTTTAGGAGGTGAAAAACCTAAAATTTCTTTTGCATCAGGTGTTCCTATCGTTCTGGCATAAGCACAAATCATAAAAAGCTGTTGAACAAAAGCAGTTATTTGATTAATTAAATAAACTTCATTGATACCTTCATCTAATAAATAATACAAATCTTTAGCAATACTTTTACTGTCCAATAAATTGTGTAAAAAATCTTCTAAAGAAATAGTACTTATTCCAAAACAGTGATTATCTATCACTTTAGTAGAAATGGATTCTTGTAAAATACTTAGTTTGTTTAAATCATTAATACATAAACTCAAATCATTTTTATGCATAAAGTATAAGTGGGATAAAGAAGCATTATCAATATTCATATTTTTAGCTTTAGAATAATCAAGAAGAATTTTCAAGGCTTCATTTACAAAAGGAGTAAAAAAGCGAATAACTACCGCTTCTTGTGATTTTTCAAGTTTTTTAGAAAAAGCATTGGCCATTGTTTTAAATTCAACATCCCCAATACAAGCAAAAATTACAGTAGAGTCCTTGTTTTGTTTACAAGCAGCGATTAATTCATCCACTTCTTTTTTAAGAAGTTTTTTTTCACGTTTGATAATAATTATATTTTTTGAAGAAAATAATGAATTTTGTAGAAGTGAATTTTTGACATCTTTAAAATTATAATCATCGAAATAAACTTTTTCTACCTCAGCATCACTGCCAAAAGTTTCAGCAATTTTTTGCGCATATGCTTCTACCATATAAGAAGATTGCCCATAAAACATATAAGCATTAAACGTTTTATTTTGCCGTAAAAGATTATCAAATTCGTTTTTATACATGCAGTAATGGTATCCTAAATAAAATTAAGCAAAGCAAAAATAATCTAAAAGCTTAGTATTTAATGGAAGCAATTATTTTTGTACTTACTAAATCTACCTCTTTTATAATAACTTTTATTTTTGAAAAAAGTTTTGCCCCTTTATAATTATCCAAAGATACTCTAAGGCCTGGCATATCATTGGATAATTTAGCCAAACATTTATCTTCATTTACAATAACTGCTTTGCATTCACGTCCTATGTTTTTATTAGCCCATCTTGCGTATTTTCGTGCTTCTAAGTTCCAAACAACTACATCAACCAAACGCTCTTCATTGGAAATATAATCACATATATCATCAATATTAGCAGGAACTTGTTTGGTTTTTAACATTCTGTGTAAAACCAAATCAGAGTACCTTCTAATAGGAGATGTAAAGTGAGAATAAGATAAAAAACCCAAACCAAAATGCCCTAGGTTTTTTGATGAATATTTTGCTTGTGTTTGAGCTTGAATAATTAACTCATCTACATCTGCACGTATACTTGAGTCATAAGCAAGTTTTTGAATTTTTAGAATCGTATCATGAACAGAAGAACCCATTTTTGCTTTTATCCCCAAAATATTTACATCATCAATTAATTTTGATATATCTTTAAAAGAGGGTTCTTCATGTATTCTATAAATTGCAATATTAGCTACTTTTTTACTGGCTTCAATATTTGCTAACAACATGCATTCTTCAACCAACTGATGAGAAGCGGTTGATTCTTCTGTAATAATTTGTTCTAATTCTTGTTTATCATTTAGTTTAAGTCTGTTTTCAACGGTTCTAAAATCATAACCCTTTTTTAATCTTCGCTCCCTGATGATTTTAGTAAGTTCATATAAAGGGGTAATGTAAGACAGAATATTCTTTTCACACTCATTGTTACTTCTGTTTTTTCCTTCTAAAAATGCATCTATATCTTCATAAGCAAATTTCTTTTGAGATTTAATAATGGCTTCAAAAACTTCCGATTTGGTAACAGCATAATTATTATCCAAAAATATTTTAAATACATAAGCATAACGATTAACACCCTCAACTAAAGAACATAACTCCTCAGATAAAGCAAAAGGTAACATAGGTAAAACTTTATTAGGCAAATACATAGAAACCGCTTTTTTTGAAGCCGCTTTGTCTATTACACTTCCTTCTTTAACAAAATAAGACACATCAGCAATAGCAACATACAAAATATTCTTATCTTTATCATAAAATATAGCATCATCGTGATCTTTTGCACTGCTAGGATCAATAGTACAAAAAGCAAGAGAAGTTAAATCTTTTCTTTTTTCATCGTCTTTCATTTCAACATTAACCTCAAGTTCAAAATTGGCTCTGTGAATTTGTTTGTATATATATAAAGACAATGTTTCATCAATTTTTGCGTCTTTGATATTTCCTAAATGTTTTTTAACATCAAAGGTTTTTGAATCCAATAATAAAACATCAAAATTTTTATAGGCTTTGCATACTTTTTGTATATTTTTATGAGATAAAAGAATTTGTTCTTTTATACTTATTAGTTTATTATCATTCACATAAACTAAAATATCATTTTCATTTTTACTTAGAACTTCAATAATACTTGCTTTGAATTTATTTCTGGGATTAAAGATACGTTTTACTAAAACCAAATCTTGGTCATAAGCACCATTTAATTTAGTAATATCTAATTTAATATTTTTTAAATCACTTTGCAGATCTTGCAAAAGTGCAAAATTTTTATCTACTTTTAATACCCCAATTCTGTATTTAGAGTTCATTACAAAATGATCTTCTTTTTTTAGAAGTATTTCACTGCTAAGATATTTTTCAATTATTATTTTCTCTTCTTTTGAAAAAGTTTTTTCTTGATTTAGAATTTTTGTAAACAGTGCTTTTAGCATGAGTATCCTTCTTTAGTTAGATGAATACTAGCTAAAAACAAATAAAAACACAGCTCATATTTTATTATATATTAAGTCTATCTATATGTAAAAGCCCATTAAAAGGACTTTTATTTTTTCTTAACCCATAAATTAGCTTTTATTTGATAAAATAGCGCAAATTTAAAAAGTAGAGGGATATACATGAAATTAAATGTTTTTTATGACAAGGATTGTAATATTGAGCTAATCAAAGCAAAAAAAGTTGCAATGATTGGTTTTGGATCACAAGGACACGCACACGCAGAAAACTTAAGAGATTCTGGAGTTGAAGTTGTTGTTGGATTAAGAAAAAGTGGAGCTTCTTGGGCTAAAGCACAAGCTAAAGGTTTTGATGTTAAAACTGTAGCAGAAGCTACTGCTGTTGCTGATGTTGTTATGATTTTATTACCAGATGAAAATCAAGCAGACATTTATACAAATGAAATTGAGCAAAATCTTAAAGATGGTGCTTATGTAGCATTTGGTCATGGTTTTAATATTCATTATGGAAGAGTAGCTCCTAAAGCAAATATCAATGTAATGATGATTGCTCCTAAAGCTCCAGGTCATACTGTAAGATCTGAATTTGTTAAAGGTGGAGGAATTCCAGATTTAATTGCAATTGAACAAGATCCTACAGGAGATACTAAAGCTATTGCATTATCTTATGCTTGTGCTATTGGTGGTGGAAGAACTGCAATTATTGAAACTTCTTTTAAAGATGAAACAGAAACAGATTTATTCGGAGAACAAGCTGTATTATGTGGCGGAATGGTATCTCTTATTCAAGCTGGTTTTGAAACATTAACAGATGCTGGATATGCTCCTGAATTAGCATATTTTGAGTGTTTACATGAAGTTAAATTAATTGTTGATTTAATGTTTGAAGGTGGAATCGCTGATATGAGATATTCAATTTCTAATACTGCTGAGTATGGAGATTATGTATCTGGTAAAAGAGTTATTAATGCAGAATCTAAAGCAGCTATGAGAGAAATTTTAGATGAAATTCAAGATGGTCGATTTGCAAAAGACTTCATCTTAGAAGGTCAATCTGGATACCCAAGAATGAATGCTGAACGTGCAAACGCAAAAGCTTCTTTAATTGAGAGAACGGGTGCTGATTTAAGAGAAATGATGCCATGGATTAAAGCAAATAAAATTGTTGATATGGATAAAAACTAGAAAGTAAGGGTCTTCCCTTACTTTTTATAGCTTCATGCCTAAAAGAAAATACTCAAAAAAGAAAAGAAAACCTACTAAGAAAAAAATAAAAATACTTAATTTAATTTTATTAATGGTTTTTATTTCAATTACAGCAAGCATCATTGCATATACTATTTTATTACAAAAAACAAATATAACTACACAAACAAATAGCAATACAAAACATATAAATACTCAATTACAAGATAAAAAAGAACTGGAACAATATAGACAAGAACGATTAGAAAAATACCAGCAGCAATTACAATTAAATACTATTCTAAATACGGAAGAAATTTCTGATAATAATATAATAAAAGAAATAAAAGAAAAACTCAAAAACAATCAAACAACAGGTTTTGTTACAATTGAAGAAAAAGATTACCTTACAGTAATAAAAAAAGAAAATTTAATAAAAAAGGAAAAACCTCAATTAGTGATTATAATTGATGATGTATCTTCTTCTTTTCAAGTTAAAGATATTTTGGCATTAAATCACCATATAACAATGAGTTTTTTACCTCCAACAGCTGCACATGCGAATTCAGCCCTTATTGCAAAACCTTTAGATTTTTTTATGATTCATATTCCTTTAGAAGCAAAAAGTACTTTTAAATTTCAAGAAAAAGATACCTTAAATATGAATGATTCTTATGAAACCATAGAAAACTATATTCAAAAAATACGGCAATGGTATCCCAAAGGTTTATATATTAACAATCATACAGGAAGTCAATTTACTGCAAATGATGTGGCTATGGATAAGTTATACAAAGCTTTGAAAAAACATCATTTTATTTTTGTTGATAGTAGAACTACCTCTAAGAGTTTGGCTAAAAAATACTCACTTAAATACCAAATGCCCTTTATTGCTAGAAACATCTTTTTAGACAATGAACAAAACTTTTCTTACATTCAAAATCAATTAAAAAAAGCAATTAACATAGCTAAAAGAAAGGGTTCGGCTATTGCTATTGGCCATCCTTATCCAATTACGATAAAAGTACTCAAAGAATCAGAACACTTATTTAAAGATATAGAGCTTGTTTATTTAAATGAATCCCTTAAAAAATGATTTTATTTTAACACTAAGCCTCTATCAAGCTTTCATTTTAATTGCAATATTATATATCTAAAGCTTTTATCCCTTCTTTAATAATAAAATAATCTTAGCTTCTAGAATTAATACTCATGAAAGAATACAGAGATAAAGTTATTTATAAGTTATTTTCATTATTTTACCTGCTATTCTATCCCTATATTTGTTTTTTCTATTATATTAAATAATTTAAAAAATATTTAATATTTTTTAACATTAAGATGGGAAACTAGATATTTAATTTCTATTTAAAATATTTTAACTGACAATATATTTAGAAAATAATTTTTTTTCTAAAATAATTAAAAATACCATCAAATAAATATTAAACCAAAAAAACACACTATTTAATTATGTTTAGATATAAACATTAATTATTTACTTGCATAAATTTATTATATAATTTATCCTAAAATAGGAAGTAAACTTTTATTATAGGAGAAAAATCTAATTATGTTTAAATCAAAACTATTCATAAAAGCTATGTTTATTGTTTGTAATATGATTATTATTTTTACTTTAGCCATTTATTTTTTTGCTATTCCAAAAGTTGAAGACAGTTTCCAAAACTTAGAAGAATCGCATGCAAAAGAAACACTCAACAAAGTAGTTCTATTAGTTAAGAACGTGCAAAAAAATTTATTAGATTTTGAACAACGGACATATACACAGCATAAAAATGAATTGAAACTCTTAACAGAAACCATCTATTCTTTAGTAGAAAATAAATATGAGCAATCAAAAGAAAAAAACATTGCAAACTCATTGGAAAAAAAAGCGCTTGAGTTTAATGAAAACTTGCAAAGATTTTACCTAAAAAATAAAAATATAATGAGTGAGGAAGAATTAAAAAAAGCACTCATCAATTATATTAATATTTATAGATACAGTGAAGGAACAGGTTATTTTGTTCTTACTGATTTAGAAGGAAATATAATTTCACACCCCATTCTTACAAAATTTAATAATAAAAAAAATCAAAACCAAAGAACCCCCAAAGGAACATTTATTATTCAGTCATTAATTAAACAAGCAAAAGATACAGGAAAAGGAATACTGAATTATGAATGGCCTAATCCAAAATCACTAAAAAATGAGAAAAAAATTGCATATTCTTTTATATTTAAACCCTATAATTGGATGATAATGACAGGAGAATATTATGATGTACTTAAACTACGTTTACAAAAAGAAGTTTTTACACTGATTTCAAAAATGCGTTATGGGGATAATAGTTATTTTTTTATTTCTAACTACAAAAATGTCATGGTTTCCCATCCCTATTATCAAGGAAGGGATTTTACGAATATACTTGATAAAGATGCCAATTTAATTATTCCTTTAATTGTTGAACAAACTAGAAAATATGGGGATAGTTTTACTTCATACTACTGGTCAAAAGATAAACACTATGAAAATCCCTTAAAAAAATTTACCTATTCAAAAGATTTTCCAAAATGGGAAATTATTATATCCACGGGTTTTTATATTGATGAAGTACAAAAAGAGTTAAAAATAAAAAAAGCTGCCATGATGGAGCAGTTACGTGAAATTATTGTCAAAACCAAACTTGGGAAAACAGGTTATTTATATATTTTTAATAAAGCAGGGAAAATGCTTATTCACCCCAATTCAAATCTTCATGGTAATGAAAATTTTTATAAATTAAAAACACCTTCTGGCTATAATATTTACGATGAATTGGTAAATGCTTCTACAAAAAAAGAAAATGTTTATGCCTATAAATGGGATAAACCCGAAGATAAAAATCAATATATTTATGACAAAAAATCTTGGGTTGAATATATACCTGAACTGGATTGGTATATTGGATCATCTGTATATATAGATGAGTTTAAAGCTTCAGCAAATGAAGTTATTGAGTATATTTTAAAAATTGCTTTTATAGTATTACTTCTTAGTTTAGCTTACAGTTTATTGTTTTTTAGAAATCTATTACAACCTATTAGTGTTTTATCAAAATTAATAATAAACGTATCAAAAGGTGATTATTCAAAAAGAGCTCCCAATACAAATAGAAAAGATGAAATTGGAATTTTAAGTATAGAGTTTAATGAGATGCTTAATACCATAGAAAATAAAAACCTTGAACTAGAAGATTCTAATAATGAATTGGAAGAAACAATAAATAACTTGAAAAAAACACAAGACAGATTAGTTGAAGCAGAAAAAATGGCAAGTTTAAAAGTATTAGTATCAGGTGTTGCACATGAAATAAATACTCCTGTAGGTGTTGGACTAACAGCCATAACACATTTACGTGATCTTTGCGATCAAATCTCAATATCCTATAACAAGGATTTGATGTCAAAAGAGGACTTTGAAGAATATTTAAAAACATCTAAGGAGTTATCAACTCTTATTGAAGTAAATCTTAATAAAACAGCCAAACTTATTAGAAGTTTCAAACAAATCGAAGCCGATCAAAATGAAGATGAAAGAAGAGAATTTAATTTAAAAGAGTACTGTGACGAAGTTCTTATTAGTATTAACAGTATTGTTGCACAAACGTCTATATCTCTAAGCATTGATTGTCCCGACAATATTGTAATTAATTCTTATCCTGGAGCATTTTCCCATATTATGTCAAACCTTATAACCAACTCAATTAGACATGGTTTTAAAGAACATGAAAAAGGAAAGATTCATTTTGCAATTACCTTAAAAGAAACCTATGTGCAGATACTTTACCACGATAATGGAAAAGGAATTCCTAAAGAAAATTTCCAAAAGGTTTTTGATCCTTTTTTTACTACCAATAGAAAAGAAGGCGGCTCAGGACTTGGATTAAATATCATTTACAATATAGTAAAAAAAGGTTTAAATGGGAACATTACATGTGAGCCATGTGAAAAAGGAGTTCTGTTTAAAATAATTATTCCTCTATAAAGATAAAAAAACCTTTACTAATTTATAACTTTCTTGATATAATAATATTAAAAGTTATCCCATGAAACATTTAACTCAAGATATAAAAGAATTCTCTGTCCTTAAAAAATACCCCTCTCCTATTTATTATATTGGAAACACAGCTTTACTTAAAAACAGAAAAATATCTATAGTAGGTTCAAGAAGGCCATCTTCTTACACACAAGCCTTAACTTATGAATTAAGCTCAAAACTATCTCAAAGAGGTATTACAATTGTTTCAGGAGCTGCTATGGGAGTTGATAGTCTTGCGCATAATGCCACCTATGATTTTAATACCATTGCTGTTATGGCAAATGCTTTGAATATTAGATATCCAAGTGTAAATTCTTCTTTGATTAAACATATAGAAAAAAAAGGTTTGTGTTTATCTGCTTATCCTAAAGATGAAAAAGCAAGAGCCTATACTTTTGTGCAAAGAAATGAATGGGTTGTTGCGCTGGGAGAAGTATTAATTATTACACAAGCTGAATTAAACTCAGGCAGTTTACGCTCTTTCGAGTTTGCACAAAAACAAAATAAAAAAGTCTTTGTTTTAGCCCACCGAATTGGAGAAAGTTTAGGAACACAAGATTTGATTATACAAAATAAAGCAGAAGTAATTTATGATATTGATGACTTCGTTAATAGATATAAAATAGAAGAAGAAAATAAGGATGAAATTCTTTTATTTTGCAAATATGGGATAAACATGCAACTAGCACTTGAGAAATTTGGGAATAAAATATATGAATATGAACTTGAAGGTAAAATCTACAGTAAAAATGGCATTATTTATCCGAAATAAACAAGCCTAAGCTTGTTTATTTGTAAAAAATCTAAGTAAAAAATATCCTAATATTCCGGATGCAAACGAACCAATTAAAACAGCTAATTTATCAGTATATGCAAACATAGTATCATCTGGAAAAGCAAGTGAGTTTACAAATAAACTCATGGTAAAACCAATTCCTGTTAATACAGCAACCGCATACAGCTGTTTAAAATTAGCTCCCTCTGGTAAAGAAGCCCATTTTAGCTTAATTGCTATATAGGAGAATACAAATACACCAATTTGTTTTCCAAAAAATAATCCCAACATAATTCCTAAAGGAACAGGGTTTAATACTTGTTCAAAAGAAATACCTCGTAAATCAATTCCTGCGTTAACAAAAGCAAATAAAGGAAGAATAAAAAATGCAACCCAGTAATGTAAACTATGCTCCATATCTTTTAACATTGAAAAATGTTCACCATTTTCTTTTCTTGAGACTATAGGAATAGTAAATGCTAAAGCCACACCTGCTAAAGTAGCATGTACTCCTGATTTTAGTACAGATATCCATAAAATTACACCAATAATAATAAATGCAGCTGGTTTAATTACATTTAATTTATTCATTATAATTAATACAACAATACATACAGCTGCAACAATAATAGATAAGGTTGATAAATCTGCCGTATAAAATAAAGCAATAATAATTATAGCGCCCAAGTCATCAAGAATAGCCAGTGCCATTAAAAATATTTTTAAACTTAATGGCACTCTTTTTCCAAGCATTGCAAGTATTCCTAAAGCAAAAGCGATATCAGTAGCCGTTGGAATTGCCCATCCTCTCATAGCAACATCATCTCCAATATTAAAATACACATATACTAAAGCAGGTACCAACATACCTCCAACAGCAGCAAATGCAGGAAGCGCTACTTGTTTAAGAGTAGATAAATGACCTTCTAATACTTCTCTTTTAACTTCTAAACCAATTAAAAAAAAGAAAATAGCCATAAGGCCATCATTGATCCATAAAATAAGCGGTTTAGCGATTTGCAAAGCACCAAACTTTATTTCAACAGGGGTATGTAAAAAAGCATCGTATAAGGATGAAAAATCTGTGTTCTTTAGAATCAAAGCAAAAATAGTTACAAATATTAATAAAATTCCTGCCGAAGATTCTTTTTTAATAAATTCATCTAAAAAATTCATGATAATCCTTAATAAATAAGTATTTTTAGAAATACTTATTTCAAATATAAAATAGCAAACATGAGTTAACTATTAAATAATTATAATACAAAAATTTATTTAATGAAAGGCTTACGAGAAAAAAAGCTCAAACGCTTAAGAAGAATGTCTTAATTGGTAAGTAATATCACCAGCACCTACGCCAATAACTAAACCTTCTTCATAAGATTTGATTGTTTTACCATCTTTGATTATTTCTAAGCTACAATCTTTGGCAAGAACTTTATCCGCAAAAATAGGATTATAAGCAGCAAATTCTTTTTCAAAATCAATATCAATTATTTGCTCCCCAGGAATTGTCCAAATAGGAAGAATAATTAATTCATCACAACGTTTAAAACATTTTTTAAAACCTTCTAAGTTATCATAGGTTCTTGAATATTTATGAGGTTGCCAAATAACGACTCTTTTATTAAGGTTTTTTAAATTATCGTATAATTCAACTGATTTCATAGTCGCTTCAATTTCTGTAGGATGGTGAGCATAATCATCAATTAAAACAAAGTGTTCACATTTTTGTAATACATCAAAACGTTTTTTAATGCCTTTGTAACTTTTAAGATTTTCTCTTATTGTTTCTACATCAATTTCATTAAGCGCAGCCATAATAGCAAGTGAAGTATCAATAGCAATATGATATCCAAAACCCCAAACTTCAAAATAACCATACTCTTTTAATTCAAATTTTGTATACGGTTCATCTTCTTTTAAAATATAAGAAATATTTTTAATATCAATACTTGGGTATAAGTTTGTTGCATCTTTTATTTCTAAGGCTTTAATATATTCATCTTCTGCATTTAAAACTTTTATTTTTCCTAAAGAAATAAATTTTTTATAAGAATCAAAAAATTTATCATAATCATAGTTATAATATTCCATATGCTCAGGTTCAGCATTGGTTACGATTGAACAGTAAGGATTTGATAATAAAAAACTGGCATCGCTTTCATCTGCTTCAAAAACAACCAAATCATCCACATATCTAAAGTTTGAACCAAAATCTTTCGAAATGGCTCCTATAAGAGCAGAAGAATTTAAAATAGAAGATAAGATAGCTGTTGTAGTTGATTTACCGTGAGCTCCCGCAACACAATAGTTCTTTTTATCCCCCAATATTAAAGGAAGGGCTTCTTTTCTTGAGAGTGTTCTAATTTGTCTAATTCTTGATTCAATTAATTCAGGATTTTCATCACTTACAGCAGCAGAATAAATTACAATATCAGGATTGTGAATATTTTTTGCACGTTGAGGAAAGAATACTTCTATTCCTTCTTTTATTAATTCTTTCGTAATAGGTGAATCTTTCATATCAGAACCACAAACGCTATGCCCATTATGATGCAAAAAACGCGCAAGTGCAGAAAGACCAATTCCACCTATTCCTATAAAATGTATTTTCATATTAATCCAATAAATGTTTTAAAGAAGCATATTCTTTTTCTAGTTTTATTTTATTCTCTTCTAAATAGTCATCAATATTAAAATTATAAGCATCAATGAAATATGCATACTTCTCTTCACTTGAAACACTTGAAGAATCTACTTTTTTCTCATAAAAATCATCCAAACTCATACTGCTAGCTAGAGCTAATAAATGTACATTTAAAGATTTTTCTAAAATTTCATCTTCAATAATATTGCACAATACAAAAAACAATTCTTTTGCTGCATCAAACTGTTCATTTGACCATTTTTCAATAGCATGTTCATAAAAAGACCGTACTAAATACAGCTCATGATTATCCAAAGAAAGTTTTTTACCATTATCAATAATTATCTGAACCTCATCAAAAGAAATACTTAAGATATGCTCATAAATACTATTTATTTTACTTTCGTCTAAATCCAATATTAACATCGTATCTAAGACTTCATATAAGGCTTCAATATTTTTGCTACTAATAGCGTCTACTCTTGTTTTTTCTAAATATTCCAAAAAGTCTGGATTACTTCGTGCTTCATTTAATTCACTTTGATTCATTGATAAAATCCCTTAATCGTAATAATACTTCTTTTGTTTTTTCACTTTTTTCAACTAAAGCAATTCGTATATAACCTTTACCCATACCATTTCTGCCTAAGAATGATCCGGGCAAAACTTTAATATGTTTTTCTTGGTACAGCTTTTTAGTAAATTCCAGTTCATCTTTTACTTTTAACCAAATATAAAAAGTGGCCTCAGGTATTTTAATTCCTAAAATCTCTTTGGCCAATAAAAAGTTTTCTTTATAAATATTTCTGAACCCTTGTACATGTTCTTCATCACTCCAAGCTTTACTTGCAGCCATTTGAATAGGTACAGGTGAAGCACAACCAATATACGTTCTGTATTTCATATACTCTTTTAAAATTGTTTGATCCCCTGCTATAAATCCAGAACGTAAACCTGGGGCTGAACTTCTTTTCGAAACAGAATTTAAAACCAATATATTTTTAAAACTTGTATTAGAAACAGCCAAAGAAGCTTCTAAAAGTGAGCAAGGTTTTTTATTTTCATCAAAATATATTTCAGAATAACATTCATCATTTATCAAAACAAAATCATATTCTAAAGCATTTTTCACCCAAAGACTTAACTCCTCAATACTTGCAGTTGAAGCAGTAGGATTGGAAGGGTAATTTAAAATAACCAAATCACATTCTTGCATCTCTTTTTTACTTAAAGAAGCTTTATACTCATTAGAAGAAGTAAGATTCATATGAATTACTCTGGATTTGGTAACAATACCTGCCCCTTCATATATTTGATAAAAAGGATTTGGAAATGCAATCACTGGATTTTTCACATCAAATAATAAAAATTGTGGGAAATTAAATAAAACTTCTCGTGTTCCTAACGTTGGAATAATCTCTTCTTTTTTCAAGCTTACATTAAATCTGTTTTGAACAAAAGAAAGCATAGCATCTTTTAGTACAGGTAAACCAGCAGATGCAGGATATTTTTTAAGTAAATCACTGCTTGTATTTAATTCTTCTTTAATAAAAGTAGGCGTTTCAAACTGAGGTTCACCAATCGTTAATGCTGATAAATCATAATTATTATTAGGAGTAATACCTTCTAATAATTCAGTTAATCGTTCAAAAGGATATTTTTCAAATACCACATTTTCTCCTTATTTAAATTTATTCGTCTTCATCTTCAACAATAGGAATTAAAATCTGATTAAAATGTTCCATATCAAAAGAAATTAAATCAGAATTAGTATAAAAGAAATCAAAGAAATAGCGTTTTTTCAGCATCTCTTTTTTAAAAGGCATAATTTGCAAAATATTCTTCTGTTCTTTTAATTTTTTAATTGGATTCGCATCTTTACTTTGTATTTCAATTCTTTGATTAAAGATTTTTGCTAAATTTTCAAAGTGTTCTAAAAGTCTTTTTTTCTCTTCTTTATCATCAAATCCAATAGGATCCATGTCAAATATCTTAGTTTTTGTAGATAACTGAGCTGAAATATCAAAAACAATTGGAGATATTTGCTCATAGGATTTTGTATCATTTAAAAGAACAAAAGTTTCTTTGGTACTTGCAATTTCATTTAACCCAATTTTAAAAATAGGTATTTTGATTTCTTCAAGTTCATTTAAATATCCTCTCATAAAAAAAAGCTTATGAGACAACATTAAAACACCAATATCGTATTTTTTAATATCACTTTTCATAATCTTTGCAAACTTACTGTTTGCATAATCCATATCAATAATAACCGTTTTTTCTAAACTCTTTACCAGTTCTTTTATTTGATTCATTATTCCAACATTGGTTGGACGTGTAATTTTTATAATTAGTTTTTTATTTTTCAAGCGTTTATGCAAAAACAATGCTTCTTTTATAGCAAGTACTACTTCTTTTTCACTTTGCAAATATAAATCCAAATACAGATAAATATTTGTACCAAAAGGACGAGGAAATTGTCCTTGAGTTCTACCTACTGCTTTATACACTTGCATTAAAACTTTAGGTTTTCCAATAATTAATATCGTATCATTGGGTTTTAAAATCAAAGAGGGTTTAATGGTTATTAATTCTTCATTTCTATATAAAGCAAAAATTTTCCAATCTTTTTGTTCAATGGAACCCACATATCTAAAAGCATAAGCAGAACCAAATGGAATTCTAATTTCCATTATTTCACCTTGTCTTAGCCCAATATTTTGTGCCAAAATTGGGATATTAGGGAGTCTTTCTACCATACCATTTGCAAGTACATCAATACCTTGATGTACATTCACATAAGGATCATCAATTTCTAAGCCCCAATAATCTAAAACACTCATATGTAAAGTACTTTTTGAGTCTTTAATATTTTTAATAACATTTAACATTTCATCTTTTGAATTAAGAGCAATGAGAACTTCTGTGTGTATATCTTTATCTAAAACCATAGATATCTTCGATTTGGAAGTAGGATCAAATTTATAAAAAGTAAAATTTGAAGGCCTTTGTTCGCCTAAAATAACATCATTGATATAAATAACATCATAAGAATTATCATTTACATTTGACTCAATAATTCTATTAAGCAATTTTTTTGCTACAATCCCATCAAGTATTACTAGTATCTTTTTCATCTTGGGATTATATCTTTTTTATACTTGTTTTTTCAAAAAATGCAATTTATACTGGAGTTTCGCTCAAAACCTCATCCTTTGAAAGTGGTATTTTAATTAAAAACACAGCGCCTTTTTCTTCATTACTTACAGATAAAAAACCTTGCATATTCTGTTCAATAATAATTTTACTCATATATAAACCAATTCCAGTACCTGCATATTGATGTTTTGTAGTAAAATAAGGATCAAAGACTTTATCAATAATATCAGCAGGAATTCCACCGGCATTGTCAGATATAGTAATACAGCCAAAAAGCTCTTCTTTATACACCTTTATATTTATAAGTCCCTCGTTGATTTCATTTTCAATCAAGGCATCTTTTGCATTCGAAAAAATATTTAACATGGCTTGTGCAAACTCATTAGGAAAACCCAAAACACTTACTTCATCTTTTATATCTTTTTTTACTTTTATATTATTGTGTTTAAAGCCTGCATCAATTAAATCAATAGTTGTATCAATAGTGGCCATTAATGAAAATTTTTCTTTTTGTTTATTGGGTTGGAAAAAATTTCTAAAGTCATCAATAGTTTTACTCATCATATTAGTAAGTTGTACCCCTTTGTGCATTGAATCATCAACAAACTCTTTGGTTAAAACACCATTATTATACGAAAAGTGAATGTTTTGAATAATTAAACCCAAAGCATTTAAAGGTTGTCTCCATTGGTGAGCAATATTTCCAATCATTTCTCCCATAGCAGCAAGCCTTGATTGTTGAATAAGTATTCTTTCGTGTTTATGACGCTTGGAAATTTCTTCTTTTACTTTTGAATCAAGATTTTTATTAAGCTCTGCCAATTCTTTTGTTTTTAACTCCAGGTTCGAATTCACTTTATTTACTTCTTGTGTTCTTTTTTGTACCCTTAATTCCAAATCTTCATGAGATAATCTAAGTTTTAATTGCGATTCTTCTAGATTTTTAACCATAATATTAAAAGTATTTGATAACTCCCCTATTTCATCATTACGATCAATTAATGAACGAACAGATAGATTTCCATTAGCAATTGCAGTTGCTGTTTGATTAAGTTTAATAATGGGGCTTGCAAATAAATTAGCAATATAAAATGAGATAAAAAAAGCAGCAACGATTAAAGTAGAGAACAAATATACAAAGAGCAAATACAACTCATTAATTTTGTTGTCATAATCTTTTATATCAAAACTTAGATGCAACCAACCCCAATGCACCCCTGAGAAATAAATAGGATAAGTATAATGAAAAACCCTTGTTTTTAAAATGGGTGAATACATAATTTTATAGCGTTCAGTATTTTTTTGCATTTTTAATAAAGAAGAATCGATTTTATTTAAATAAGACCAAGAGTTTTTTTCAATATTAAAATACTGATTGTCCAATTTGGCTACAATAATATTTTTTAATTTATCATTGTTTTTAATGTATTCAGAATTAAATTCAACCAAATAAGATGAATCATCTATAATTAACGCATCTGAAGTTACAAAAGAAATTGATTGAGAAATACTTTTTCCTTCAGAATGAAGTAACTCAATAATAGATTTTTTTTGCAGTAATAACAAGTATCCTGCAAATATTGAAGTAACAATCATAATACCTACAAATAATAAAGAAAATACTTTCCAAAATAACCTATTTTTTTCTAAACTCTCCATTATTTTGCCTTTCTTTTAAGTAAACTATAGGCTTTGTACATATTTTCAAAGTCTATTAATTCTTTTTCTTCAATAAGTTCCATTGTACTGATTTTTGACATTTCAAAGGCTTCTTTTCTTAAATACTCATACTTTTTATCCATAGTTAATAAAAGAATTTTATCTTTATATTCTTTTTCTAAACTCTTATGAATTAAACCCACACTTGAAACAAAAATATCTTCTGATTTTTCAATGATCTCCACATTTTTTATAATTTGTGGATTAATTTCTACAATTGTCTCATAAATACTTTTAGGTAAAACGGCAAAATTTTCTTTCCCAAAAAATACTTTATACACAAGCAATGACTGTTTTTTTAAATCATATACTTTATTAAAAATATCTTTATAACTTAGCTTATGTTTTGTAAGCATTAAATGATCCATCCATAATTTAGCTGTACCTTCATTTTTTTTAAAATAAATATTTTTAATAGTATTTTTATCTAAGTTTAGTTGTCCGTTTTTATTCTTTATTAAATAATAGCTGAAAAATTTTTCATGTCCACTAATAGAAAAAGTAAACAACTGCTGAGTATTTTTTAATAAATCTACTTTATATTTTAAATAACCCGAAGAAGGAAAAGAAGCAAAATGTACTTTGCCTTTAATAAAATCTAAATACAGTTCTTCTTCATCTTGATAAAGCTTAGTTTTAATTGTAATGCCTAAATCATCCATATTATTGAGTTTGTCTGCCCAAATTGTTAAGGATAAACTGCTTTCTTTTTCAGTAACGTGAAACTTTTTTGCATACATACCAAAATAAATATCTTTTGCAAGAAGTGAGTTAAAGAATAAAAAGAGTAAAAGAACAACAGTACTTTTCAAATATAGTCCTTATAAATAATATAAATAAATTTATTATTTTTAATTTTTAATTTTTCTTCCAACTAACTGTTCAATCTTAGCCAAGGAAAGCAAATAATCATGCACATGCACTAAATAATCAATTTCTACATAGGCTTTGCTTAATTGAGCTTCAATAACTTCTTTTGGTGTTACCGCATCAATTCTATATGCACGTACGTTTAAATCTCTGTTAGCTGAGGCAATTTCTTTTGCATTTTTTAACAAAAGAATTTGTTTGTAAGTATAAGACGACTTAATAAATTCATTATTAATTAAAAGAGCTAAACCATCTTTTAATAAATGTTTATTTTCTTGTAGTTTTATTTTTTTTAGTTCTTTTTCTTTAATTTTATTTTTTGTTACAAATCCATTAAACAAGGGAATATTAGCAAGTAAAGACACACTCCATGCATTATCATTTATTTTACTGTATTTATAAGAATTGTATGCTCTTGTCGTATTCGCAACCAGAGCAATATCTGGATAATATTCTGCTTTCGCTTCATTAATTTTTTCTTTATAAATATCTAAAACAATATTGATTTTTGATAAATCATTGTTGTTAAGATAAGCATCTTTTATAATCTTTTCTAAGGATTCATTCTTATAAGAAATATCATTTGTATCATAAGTGAAATCAACATCTGAGTTATATTTTAATCCCATTACATTTTTTAAAGCAGCTTTTGAAAGTTCTTTTTTTATTTTAAAAGATGCTACTTTTGATGAAATTAATGCAACTGTTACTTGCATATTTAAATAATCTGTTTTTTTTATATTTAAAGAATCACCTTCTTCTAAAAACTGTTTTGTTAATTTTTCTAGATTTTTCATTCGAATATACACATCATTAGCTAAAACGAAGAGATCACTAGAGAGCCTATAAGCATAAAAATACTGTTTTACATCAAAAATAATATTTGTTTTTGTTCTTTTTATATCTTCTTTTGCCAAGAGTTTATTTAAATTAGCTTGTTTGATAATCGATGTTATTTTTCCACCTGTGTATAAAGGATAGAGCATTTCAAGTTTAGCTAAACGGGTATCTCTTCCTGCAATTTTGGTATCAATATCAAGGTCAAAAGATAAAGATGTACCAAGAGCAGCTACATAAACATCAAGGTCATCCTTTATAATCATGCTTGGATCTTTACTTAGTCGTGATGCTATTAATTGCAGATTTAAGCTTGGGTAATTTGCACTTTGGGCTTGTTTATATTGATGTTTTGCAATTTCTAAGGCAAGAACAGAAATATTATTTTTTTTATTATTCATGAGTGCTTCATTGATAGATTCACCCAAGGTATAGTTTTTTGTAGCCACAAGTTCTATGACAATAAATAGAATAAATAATATTTTCTTCATTATAAGCCTTCACAATTATATAAGTAGTTTATCAAAAAGAAAATAAATTATTAGTTTAATCTACTTGTTAAACAAAAATATATATAATAATTAAAATTAATTATAAAGTAGACCTATGACTAAAGATATTTTAAAAGATCTAACCATTTTATATGTAGAAGATGATCAATATATTCAAGAAAATACGGTTATTACTTTAGAAATGTTACAAATAAATGTTATTAAAGCATCAGATGGCAAAGAAGGCTTAGAAAAATTTATAAAAAACGATCACATTGATTTGATTTTAACAGATATTAATATGCCCATTATGAATGGTTTGGATATGATTGAAAAAATCAATGAAATCAGACCAAATGTTCCTTTAATCATTACAACAGCTCATCAAGAAGTGGAATTTTTAATAAAAGCAATAGAATTAGGGGTTCATTCTTATATAATGAAACCCATCGATATTTACAAAATTATTGACTCTTTAATAAAATCTATAGAACCCGTAATACTAAAAAAACAATTGCTTGAAAAAAATCAGGAATTGCATAAATTAAATGATTCTTTGGAATTAAAAGTCAAAGAAAGAACTAAAGAGCTGGAGATATTGGCAACGACAGATGCTTTAACAGGAGTCAATAACAGAAGAAACTTTTTTACACTTTCAAAAGAATTATTTGCAAATACAACACACAATAATATTTATGCTGTAATGATGGATATCGATAAATTTAAAAATTTAAACGATACCTACGGTCACAATGTGGGAGATGAAATTTTAATAATGGTTTCTAAAACTATTAACGAAGCCATTGAAGAAAAAGATGTATTTGGAAGAATTGGGGGAGAAGAGTTTGCATTACTTTTTATTTCTTCAGATCCTTTAAAAGCAGAAGAAAAAGTAAATGTTATTCGCAAAAAAATTGAAGCTTTGTCGTATAAAAGTAAAGATTCTATTGTTTCATGTACTATTTCAAATGGCATTGCTAAAAAAACAAAAGATGATCTAAACATTGATACGGTACTTGCTAGGGCAGATCAGGCCTTGTATGAAGCAAAAGGAACAGGAAGAAATAAAGTTGTTTCTTTTAGAGCTTAGTTTTAACTTTTTTTCTAAACCTTACTTCACTAATAACTGTTGCTAAAATAATTAAAATAGCTCCTCCTATTTGATAAGGGCTTAAAAATTCATCTCCCACATATACCCCAAAAAATGCTGCACTCACAGGTTCCATTGTAAAGATAATTGCGGCTTTTGAAGCAGAGGTATATTGTTGCATATATGTTTGAATTAAAAAGGCATATACCGTTGCAAATACGGCTGTAATTAATACCGCTTTAACAAGAGTCGCATCCAAAGGAAGAATAAATGTCATTTCTTCTAATCCAAGCGAAAAACACATTGAAAGAACAGTTACAGTAAGAAACTGAAAACATACAATAATAAAAACATTTGCTTTATGTGAAAATTCCCCTGTTAAAACAATATGCAAAGCAAACATCAAGGCACAAACCAATACAAGAATCTCCCCATAAGCAAATTCCAGTGATCCTGACATTGTTAATAAATAAAGACCAAGTAAAGCAACAAAAGCAGATACAAGAACATTAGAATAAATTTTCTTTTTAAAAAAAACCAAAGCCAAAAAAGGAACAAAAACAACATTAAAACCAGTAATAAAAGCAACAATTGAGCTTTTCACATACAATAATCCAAAAGTCTGTGTTGCAAAACCTGCAAATAAAATACATCCCAATACAAAACCATAAAAAATGGATTGCATGTTTATTTTTGAATAATGTTTATAGGCAATTATAAACATTAAAATACTGGCGATAAAAAAACGCCAAAACAAAAATGCATATACAGGAACATTTTGAATGGCATCTTGCACCATTAAAAATGTCAAGCCCCATGATATTGCCACACTTAATAATAGTAAATCTGCTTTATACTCTTTAATTTTTCTTAAGTTCAAGATTATCCTTAGAATCACAAGTTTTATTTTGGAATATTATCAAAAAATGAATAATATTTACGTTAAAACAAATCAATAATTAAAAATAAGTATTGTATAATTTAATCCTATTAAATTAATTCTTCATTAAACTTCCCTTTATACTTAAGGGTTTAACTTAGCTTTAACAAAAAATTCAATAGAATTTAAATCGATTAAAAATTAAAACATTTTCTAAAGTGTTTCTTTGCAGCTTAAAAATAGAGTATGTTTTAGCTTTTATTTGATGATTTTTTATTTAAATAAAAGAGGAAAAATGAGTAATATTAGTATACAAATGTCAAATGTAGATAAGTTCTTTGATGATTTTCATGTCTTAAAGGAAATTAACTTTCATGTAAAAGAAGGTGAAATTGTAGTAATTTGTGGGCCTTCAGGTTCAGGAAAATCGACCTTAATTAGATGTATCAACGGTTTAGAAGATATTGATAGTGGGGATGTAATTGTTGATAATTTAAATATCCATGAAAATAAAAAGAACATGCAAATCATCCGTACAGAAGTAGGTATGGTTTTTCAACATTTTAATCTTTTTCCTCATTTAACTATTTTAGAAAATATTACTATTGCACAAACGCTGGTTAAAAATACTTCTAAAAAAGATGCCAATGCAGCAGCCCTCGCATTGCTTATAAAAGTTAAATTAGAAGACAAAGCAAATGCTTATCCTGCTGATTTATCAGGAGGGCAAAAACAACGTGTTGCAATTGCAAGATCCCTTGCAATGAAACCAAAAGTTTTATTATTTGATGAACCTACATCTGCATTAGACCCTGAAACTATTGGGGATGTATTATCTGTAATGCAGGACTTAGCACGTGAAAACTACACAATAGTGTGTGTTACTCATGAAATGGGTTTTGCAAAAGAAGTAGGTGATAGAATAATTTTCATGGATGAGGGCTGTATTGTTGAAGAAAATACTCCTGAAGAATTTTTCAATAATCCAAAATCTGCAAGAGCCAAACAATTTTTAAATGAAATTTTAGTTCACTAAGTTAAAAAAACAATAGAAAAGCCAAGTGCTTTTCTTGAGTGTTTTTTTATGTGCATTATAATGCATAAAAAAAAGTACCCTATACCTTTATACATATTTATTGGTACTTATATTAAAGGAGAAACAAAATGAAAAAACTAGTATTAGCTTTTGTTGTGCTTTGCTCAACACTATTTGCAGGTGATATTAACCTATGGAAAAAATCTACACTAAATAAAATCATCGAAAGAGGTGAATTAATTGTAGGGATGGAACCTGGATATATGCCTTTTGAAATGAAAGATAAAAAAGGTCGAATCATCGGTTATGATGTTGACATGGCTAAAAAAATGGCAAAAGAAATGGGCGTAAAAGTTAAATTTGTACCAACGGCTTGGGATGGTATTATTGCAGGTTTAGTTACAGAAAAATTTGATATTATTATGTCAGGTATGACTATTACTCAAAGCAGAAACTTAAAAGTTAATTTTGCTAATCCTTATATTGTTGTTGGACAAACAATAATTATGAAAAAAAGCTTAGATTCAAAAGTAAAATCAGCAAAAGATTTAGATAAAAAAGAATATACAATTGCTACTAAACTTGGAGTTACAGGTGAAATTGCAACAAGAAAATTCTTTAAAAAAGCTAAAATCATTACTTTTGAAACAGAAGCAGATGCTGCAACTGAAGTATTAAATGGTAATGCAGATGCAATGGTTTATGATCAACCTTACAATGTTTTATTTATGAGTGGAAAAGGTAAAGGTAGATTAACTCACCTTGATACTCCATTAACATATGAGCCTTTAGGTTGGGCAATTAGAAAAGGTGATCCAGATTTCTTAAACTGGTTAAATAACTTTTTAAGACAAATGAAAGAAGATAAAGTAGTAAACTTCCATGATAATTTATACAAAAAATGGTTGGTTGATACTAAATGGCTTAAAAGAGTACAATAATGAGAAAAAAGAAAGCAGTTTCTTTAGCTCATAATAAAAACCTAGGGCATAGTCTTGCCTTAGGATTTTATTTAGCTATTGGTTATTTTTTATTTTTAGCAGCATCAAACATGAATTATGTTTGGCAATGGAATTCGATTCCAAAATATTTTGCATACGAAGAAACAATATCTATTGAAGCTCCAAAAGATGGAAAATTCACAAGCGTAGATGGAAAATATTTTGTAATTACAAGTGAAGGCGAAAAAGAAGAACTTCAAATAACAAGTGATTTTATTTTTGACTATGAAATAGGTGAAGATGTTTATCAAGGGGAAGTTATTGCTTCAAAAAAAGAGTGGTATGCAGGACCTATGTTAAATGGTATGTGGGTAACTATTAAAATATCTTTCATGTCTGCAATTTTAGCAAGTATTATAGGTATTGTAGTTGCTTTTATGCGCTTATCTTCTTATCAATTTTTCAAAGACATAGCAAGTGTTTATATTGCAATTATTAGAGGTACTCCTTTATTAGTACAAATTTTCTTATTTTATTTTATAATTGCGAATATTTTTGATATTGAAAGATTTTATGCAGGGGTTCTCTCTCTTGGAATATTCTTTGGGGCTTATACTGCTGAAGTTTTAAGAGGGGCTATTCAATCCATTGACAAAGGTCAAATGGAAGCTTCTCACTCTCTTGGTATGTCATATCTTCAAACAATGAGACATATTATTTTACCGCAAGCATTTAAACGCGCACTTCCTACTTTAGTAGGAGAAGTTATTGCTTTAGTAAAAGATTCCTCTTTGGTATCTGTTATTTCAATTACAGATTTAACCAAAGTTGGAAGAGAAATTGTTGCTAATACATTTTCTCCCTTTGAAACATGGATAGTAGTTGCAGTTATGTATTTAACGATTACTTTCTCATTAACTTACATAGGTCACCGATTAGAAAAAAGAATGGCAGCAAAAGGTGGCTTAAGCTAAATGCCTCCTTTTTTTGAATCTTTATTGCAAAATACGATTACGTTTTTTGCAATTTTAGACCCCATTGGGGTTTCTGCATTGGTTTTATCTATTTTACCTGCAAATACAACCAGTTCCCAAATGAATGACATTGCACGAAAATCAACGTTGACAATAATAATAGCTTTTTTTGTGGTTTTATTTACAGGAGATTTTATCTTGCAAATTTTTGCAATTAATGCAAATTCTATTAAAGTAATGGGTGGTTTAGTACTTATTTTAATGGCACTACAAATGGTAAGAGGTTCCAACAAAAGTAAGAAACCTACAAAAGCAGAAGAAAAAGACTCAAAAGAACAAGAAGATTTATCCGTAATACCTATTGGAATTCCTATTACTTTTGGACCAGGGATTTTTACAACTATTTTAATTTATAAACAAGAAGCCAATACTTTTACAGATATATCAATAATAATTATAGCTTTTTTAATTAATGCTGCTCTTATCTATATTACTTTTAAATACTCGATTTATCTTAAAAAAATACTCGGATTAACAGGACAAAATATTGTAACAAAACTCATGGGATTAATTGTAGGAGCTATTGCTGTTCAGTTTATAATTAGTGGAATTGTATCTCTTACAAAAGCTTATCTTTAATGCTTGACATATACACACAGGGTTTTATAGTTACTATCTCTTTAATAATGGCAATAGGGGCACAAAATGCCTATGTTCTTAAATTAGGTCTTTTGAAACAGCATGTACTAATGGCTGTTTCTATGTGTATCTTATTTGATATTTTTTTAATTTCTATTGGTGTATTTGGCCTTGGGTATTTTATTAATGACAATCAAATACTAATCAATGCTGTTGCATTCTTTGGTATTGCATTTTTATGTTTTTATGCTTTTACTTCTTTTAAAGCAGCTCTTAAAAATGAAAGTTTAGAAATTGATAATACTATCAATACAAAACCAAAAAAAGAAGTTATTACCCTTGTTATTGTAATGACTTTTTTAAACCCACATACTTACTTAGATACAATAGTATTAATTGGTGGAATTGGTGCGAATGTACTGGATGAATTAAAAATATTTTTTCTTCTAGGTTCTATTACTGCTTCTGCTTTGTGGTTCATAGCTTTAGGATTTGGTGCTTCTTTATTAATACCTCTTTTTAAAAAACCAATAACTTGGAAACTTTTAGATATAACTACAGGAACATTAATGTTATACATAGCGTATTCATTAATTGACTTAATAAAATAATTACGACTTACAAAGGATACAAGAAATGAAATTTACTCTTGATGCTACATCTTCTAATGCAAGAGCAGCAACAATACAGACAGAACACTCTAGTATAGAAACACCAGTATTTATGCCAGTAGGTACCCAAGGAACAGTTAAAACACTTGATGCCAATGACATGTTGAGTTTAGGTGCAAAGATCATTCTTGGTAATACCTATCACCTATACTTAAGACCTGGTTCAAAATTAATAAAAGAATTTGGAGGTTTACATGGTTATTCTAAATTTCCAAATTCTTTTTTAACAGATTCTGGGGGTTTTCAAGCTTTTTCTTTATCCGATAAATCAAAAGCTGATGACAATGGAATTATGTTTAAATCTCATTTAGATGGTTCAATGCACTATTTTACACCAACAAGTGTATTAGATACTCAATATGAATTAAACAGTGATATTATGATGATTTTGGATGATTTAGTAGCACTTCCAAACAGTGATGAAAGAATTGAACAAAGTATCAACAGAACGACTAAATGGGCAAAAGAAGCAATAATTTACCATAAAGAACAGCAAAAAAAAGGAATAGGTACAAAACAAAATATTTTTGCAATTATTCAAGGGGGAACTTCTAAAAAATACAGAGAACAATCAGCTACGCAATTATGTGCATTAAGTGATTATGATGGTTTTGCAATTGGAGGTTTATCTGTAGGAGAACCTAATGTTGATATGTATGAAACAGTTGAATGGACCACTCAGTTTATGCCAAAAGATAAACCAAGATATTTAATGGGAGTAGGAACGCCTGAAGATTTAATTGAAAATATTCACAGAGGTGTTGATATGTTTGATTGTGTTATGCCTACAAGAAATGCAAGAAATGGTACTTTATTTACTACTTTTGGAAGATTGAATATTAAAAATTCACAATTTAAAACAGATAAAGAACCTTTAGATCCTGCTTGTTCGTGTTATACCTGTAGTAATTTTTCCAGAGCTTATTTATCTCATTTATACAGAGCAGGAGAAATGACATTTTATCGTCTTGCTACTTTGCATAATTTACACTATTATCTTACACTAATGCGCGAAGCAAGAGCTGCGATCTTAGAAGATAAGTGGTTAGAGTTTAAAGATGAATTTTATAAAAAAAGAAAAAAATAGTTTTATTCTTTAAAAAAAGCATTTAAAGCTTTTAATATTTTTGGCTATAATAGCCTAAATTTAAGAAGAACTCTCAAGTATAAAAGGAAATAAATGGAAGTAGATAACAAACTCATTGCTAAACTTGCAAAACTATCTAGTTTAGAAATTGATGATTCTAGAAAAGAAGAATTAAAATCAGAACTGGGAGATATCATTAATTTTGTTGAAAATTTAAATGATATTGATGTTTCACATATTGATGCTACATTTAATACAATTGAAGGTGGAACTCCTTTTAGAGAAGATATTGTTAGTACAGATTCAGACATGAGTGAACATATTTTAAAACATGCACCTAAAAGTGAAGATGGTTATTTTATTGTTCCAAAAATTATAGAATAAAGGAAAATAATGATTAGGATTTACGGAATTAAATCCTGAAGCAGTGTTAGAAAAGCTTTGAGTTTTTTCAAAGAAAACAACCTGGAAATAGAATTTTTTGATTATAAAAAAGAGTCTGTTCCTTCTACACTTATTGCTTCATGGGCAAAAGAAATTGATATAGATATTTTATTAAATGCTAAAGGTGCTAAATACAGAACCTTAGGATTAAAAGAATTAAGTTTAAGTACAGAAGAAAAAATAAGTTGGTTAGTAAAAGAGCCAATGCTTTTTAAACGTCCTATTATACAAAATGAAAATTCTTTGTTAGTAGCTTTTAATGAAGAAGCTTACAAAAAAGCTTTTTTGTAAAATAAAAAGCTAAAAAAAAGGGAAAGCAAATGCTCTCCCTTTTTTAATGCCAAAAAAGAAGACTTAGTGTCTTGCTTCTTTTAAAGTCTCAGCTATCATAAATGATAATTCTAAAGCTTGATCTGCATTTAATCTTGGATCACATTGTGTGTGATATCTAGATTTTAGACCTTCTTGAGTAATCGCAGCAGAAGTAGAACCCGTACACTCAGTTACATCTTGTCCTGTCATTTCTAAGTGAATTCCACCAGCAACAGTTCCCTCAGTTTTATGAATTTGGAAAAATTGTTTTACTTCAGATAAAATAGAATCAAAATCTCTTGTTTTGTAACCATTATCTGCTTTAATAGTATTTCCATGCATAGGATCACATGACCATAATACATTTCTACCTTCATCTTTTACTTTTTTAAGTAATTTTGGATAAATATCGGCAACTTTATTTGCCCCCATTCTTACAATTAGATTTAATCTTCCTGATTCATTATTAGGATTTATTGCATCAATCAGACGAATTAATTCATCTTCTTTCATTGTAGGACCAACTTTACAGCCAATAGGGTTTTGAATCCCTCTAAAGTACTCTAAATGGGCACCATCTAAGTCTCTTGTTCTATCACCAATCCATAACATATGCGCACTACAATCATACCACTCACCAGTAATTGAATCTTGTCTTGTTAACGCTTCTTCATAGTTTAATAATAAAGCTTCATGTGAAGTATATAACGTTGTTTCATGTAATTGACTTGTATTTTCATTCGTAATACCACAGGCTTTCATAAACTCTAAGGTTTGAGTAATTTTAGCTGCTAATTCTTCGTATTTAATACCCAAAGTATTGTCTTTAATAAAATCAAGATTCCATGAATGTACTTGATTTAAATCAGACATTCCACCTCTTGAAAATGCTCGTAATAAATTTAATGTAGCAGCACTTTGATTGTATGCTTTTATTAATTTATTTGGATCAGGTAATCTTTCTTTTTCTGTAAAACCAATAGAGTTAATAATATCACCTCTGTAAGAGGGTAATGATATCCCATTAATTTCTTCAAAATCAGAAGATCTAGGTTTAGCAAATTGACCAGCAACTCGTCCAACTTTTACAACAGGACAGCCTCCAGAAAAGGTAAGTACCACTGCCATTTGCATTAATGCTTTAAACAAATCTTTTATATTATTTGCATTAAAAGCATCAAATGACTCAGCGCAATCTCCACCTTGAAGTAAAAAAGCTTTACCTTTTTCAACTTGTGCCAATTCACTTCTTAAACTTCTAGCTTCTCCAGCAAAAATTAAAGGAGGATATGATTTTAACTCTTGTTCTACTTTTTTTAACAGTTCTTGATTTGCATATGTTGGTTGTTGTTTTATTGGAAAGTTTCTCCAACTTCCAGTATCCCAGTTATTCATATAACTCCTTTTATATTTTAATAAGCAATGAGTTTATCTAAAAAAAGCTGAATTCTATTGCCTCTTAATCATTTATTCAATACTTTAAAAGTTTTTGCTTATAAATTGCCTTGCATTGGATAAATTAGAAACATAAGCGCTATTTTAATATATGAATAATTTAATGCTTTTTAATACGAAAGTTTATTAAAGAACTTAGTATGTACCTAGAGATTTAGAGATTAAGGATATGAAATACAGCTAAAAATAAAATTTTAGCTGTAAATAAAGTAGTATTTACTGCTTAGTTAATTTTGACAACATGTCTTCAAAAGATACTCTAAAAGAATCTAAACCATCTTTTAATAAAGTATTGTATATATCATTCATATTAATATTATTCTTTTCAAGAAGTTCAAAAAATGCATCACATTCTTTTACTGAAGCTATATTTGCTTCTACTTTTTTACCTTCTTTTATATAATCTTCAATCGTTCCTAAAGGTGCTGTATTAACAGAATTAGGAAAAAGTAAATTGTCAACATAATACGTTGGTTCTAATTCATCCCCTTTTACAGAAGTACTTGCAAAAAGTGTACGAATATTTTTATTTCTAAATTTATTGATTTCATGGTAACACTTTGTTGCATTAATAATCCCAAGTTTCGCTTTTGGTAAAGAAAGACCTGCAAATTTCAAATCGCATAATCGGTCGAATCTGGAAACAAAAATAGAGACAACTGCTTTAGTATCTCTGTTTG
Organism: Campylobacteraceae bacterium; assembly: GCA_013215945.1. Lineage (NCBI taxonomy): Bacteria > Pseudomonadati > Campylobacterota > Epsilonproteobacteria > Campylobacterales > Campylobacteraceae > Campylobacteraceae bacterium. The sequence continues at coordinate 3,886 of JABSOM010000003.1, read as the reverse complement.
ATTCTTTAATTCCTTCATTTAAAGCTTTTGATGCTTCTCTTGCTTGTGAAGGTGAAAAAACAAGTGTAGAATTAACATTAATACCTTTTGCAGTCAAAGCTTTCATTGCAATAAATCCAGCTTTTGTAGCAGGAACTTTAATCATTACATTGTCTTTAGCTAAAGAAGCGAATAATCTTATTCCTTCTTCAATAGTTCCTTGTGAATCGTCACATAAGCTTGGATCAACTTCTAATGAAATAAAACCATCATCATCATTTTCATCGTGCAAAGATCCTAGTAGTTCAGCAGCTCTTTTAATATCTTTAATTGCCAGTTCTTCATAAATTGTTTTTGCGTTATTGGCTTGTAACATAACCAATTGTTGTTTGTATGCACTGGAATTTATAATTGAAGATGCGAATATAGCAGGATTTGAAGTAGCCCCATGGATAATATCACTTGAAATCAAATCTTTAAATTGATTTTCTAAAAAATCCCTTTCTATAAAATCACACCACAATGAAAAATTTATTTCTTTTTTTAAACTCATAATAACCCCTATATACTTGATAATATTTTTGTTAAATCTTTTGTATCGATAATAATGTTGGCTTCTTTTTTAAGAACTTCTCTTGCACAAAAAGCGATTCTGATATCTGCATATTTAAACATAGATACATCATTTGCCCCATCACCGCAGACTAAAGTATTTTCTTTTGATATACCCATTAATCCTTGTAAACGATTAATCATATCTCCTTTTGAAGAGCTAAACATCATATCTCCTCCAACTAAACCCGTTAATATCCCATTTTTTTCATGTAATATATTTGAGAAATCTGCATCTAATCCTAAAACTTTGGAAGCTGGACCAGTTGCCGTTCTAAAACCACCTGAGAAACAAACTACTTTATAGCCTTTTTCTTTCAATTTAGGAATTAGTTCTAATGCACCGGGCATTAAAGGTAGGTTCTTGCAAATACTTAGTACTTTATTATATTCCAAACCTTTTAATAAAGCAACTCTTGTGCTTAATGATTCAAAAAAATCCAAGCGACCACTCATTGCTTCTTCTGTAATTAAAGAGACTTTTTCTTCTAAACCAAGCTCTTTTGCTAAAAAATCAATTGTTTCTCCATCCATTAATGTTGAATCAAAATCAAATACTGCTAGTTTCATGTCTGTCCCTATTTTTATAAATTAGTAGCTATAATACCTAAATTATACTAAATCATTTAAAATGAAATTAAGCGTGAAACAAAGGTAAGATATGAAAATGGCGTCAATTGATATTGGATTAAAAAGAATTGGCTTAGCTATTTGTTTACAAAGTAATATAGTAAGTCCTATCCCAGCAATTTTAAGAAAAAATAGAAATCAAGCAGCCAAAGATGTTAATCTTTTTTTAGAAGAATGGGAAATTGATATCTTAATTGTAGGATATCCAAGTGCGAGTCCTGATATGCAAAAAAGAATTCAACATTTTATTGGGCTTTTAGACTTAAAGATCCCCTATGAATTACAAGAAGAAAATATGTCTTCAGTTGAAGCAAAAGATTTATTAAAAGGAAAAATTAAAATTAAAAGAGATGGAAGAATAGATTCACTTGCTGCAAAAATAATATTAGAAAGATATGTATCAAAAAAAGGTAGGATATGAAAAAATATCAATTGATTTTACATATTGCTTTAAAAAAAGAGTTAATAATAAAAGCATTAAAAATTGCATTTGTTGTTGGAATTATTTTAAACTTAATTAATCAAGGTGAACATTTATTAAGCCTGGATATGCATAATATACACTTGACAAAACTATTATTTACTTTTTGTGTTCCCTTCTGTGTTTCTATGTATACAGCAATCACTATGAAAATGAAGTTTAAACAAGATGAAATAGCATTAGTAGATGCAAATTTAAGATGTGAAAATTGTAATAAAAGAATATTTATTACAGAAAATGCAAAAATTCCAAAATGCGATATATGTGGGAATAAAACATCATGGATATTTATTAAATAAAAAAAGCTATGGCTCTAATAGAAATTGAAAAAGAAGTTTTAAACAATCAACTGTAAATATTGGCAATGAAATTACACACATCACAAAAAAAAATATTAAGGTACAAGAACAAGTAGAAAATCCTGTGAACATCTCAAAAGATGCAATAGAAAAATTACGCTACTTAATTGATATATCAAAAAAGAACAGCCAAAATGCTATAGATATTTCACAAAACGTCAGCCAGCAATTAAATGGTTCAGATACCATTAAAAATAAAATTTCAAACTTAATTATTGATACTCAAAAAGCTATAAAAGGCTCAAATAACAACATTAATTTAGGAAAAGACTTACTCTTAAAGTTAAACGCTTAGTATTTTTCTAAATGTACAATCGCAATAGCAAAACCTGCATCATGTGCTATTGATACATGAGCTTTTTTTATCTTAAAATACTCATGTACTTTTTTTGAAAATGAAATTATTGGTGCATTTTTATTTGTTTTACTAATGTAAATATCATGAAATGAACACATTTTACCAATACCTGTTCCTAAGGCTTTTGATGCCGCTTCTTTTGCCGCCCAAAAACCGGCTGCTGTTTCACTTTTTTTAATCAAAAGAATTTCTTCATCGTTTAAAAACTTTTTGTATGCTTTTGGGCCAAATTTATCATGCATTTTTTTAATACGTTCAATACTGACTACATCTACGCCTATCATAAATTTACCTTATCTTTATTTATCACAATTATAGCACTATACTTTTTTTAATGTATTAAATCACAAGAGATATTCATTATTTAATATAATACCCTTCTTTTTAGACAAAATAAAATCTAAACTAGCTATAATTTCCAACAAGAAGGACAAGATTTGAAAATTATTACTACAATTGAAGACTTACAAAATATTAGAAAGAATTTAAATAAAAGCATAGGTTTTGTACCTACTATGGGAGCTTTGCACAGTGGACATATTTCCTTAATTAAAAAAGCAAAACTAAACAATGACATTACAATAGTATCTTTATTTATTAACCCAACACAATTTTTAGCACATGAAGATTTATCTGCTTATCCCAAAGATGATCTTAGAGATATTAACATATGTGAACAATATAAAGTAGACTATGTTTTTATGCCTACAAAAGAAATTATGTACCAAAGTACAGATGAAGTTCTTATTAAAGCACCGAAGTTATCTTCATATATACTAGAAGGTGCAACACGTCCAGGGCACTTTGATGGGGTCTTACAAATAGTTCTAAAACTCTTTAATTTAATCCGCCCAACAAATGCATATTTTGGGAAAAAAGATGCACAACAACTTAGTTTAATTTCTAAAATGGTAAAAAACTTATTCTTAGCTATTAATATTATTGAATGCGAAATAATAAGAGAAGAGGATGGTTTAGCATTAAGTTCAAGAAATATATATCTAAGTAAAGAACAAAGAAAAAATGCACTTACTTTATCCCAATCGTTAAACAATGCGAAAAAACTAATCTTGCAAAATGAAAACAATACAAAAACAATTGTTAATGCTATGAAAAATATATTAAAAGACCAAGATATTGAATATCTTTCTATTGTCGATAGAGAATTTAATGAAATTCCTAAAATACAAAAAAATAACACTATTATCTTACTAGTTGTTAGATTTGGAAATACAAGATTATTAGATAATCTTTGGGTTTAAATAGTGAATAGTGAATAGTGAATAGTGAATAGTGAATAGTGAAAGGATTTCAGAATTATCTTGAAATAGAATAAATTCATAAGAGATAAGGTATAAAATCCTATTCAGTTAAAATCAATAGTTAAAATGCAAAAAAAAAGCTTTACCTTAAACAACTTAGAGTTGAATAAGATAAAGCTTTATAAAATACTTAAATCTGGCAACG